>NZ_CP015612.1:4610000-4668743 GCF_002138415.1 Stenotrophomonas maltophilia | reverse complement strand
AGGCGCCCAAACACAGGCCGGAAAGGGGGAAATGGATGGCTCAGACTACCACCGAGCGCCCGCCTTCGGAATGCTTGTCCCCCACTTATTCACAAAAACATCCACAGCTATTGCACAGCCCAGTGAATTCGCGTAGCTGCCAGGGGTTGACTTGGGGCGGGGCACCTCTCTAGAATTTCCGGTTCTTTCCGTCCCATTCATACGAGAGGCCCCCAATGGCCACGAAGCGCACCTACCAGCCCAGCAACCTCAAGCGTAAGCGCGACCACGGCTTCCGTGCCCGTATGAAGACCGCTGACGGCCGCAAGATCCTGTCGCGTCGCCGCGCCAAGGGCCGCAAAGTCCTGAGCGCCTGATTGCCATGCCGCACATCGCGGCAGACGCAATCCCTTCGACAGTGAATACTGCAGACCCGCGCAAGCGATTCCCTCGCTCTGCGCGGGTTCGCACGCGTGCCGAATACTCAACGGTCTTCAACGGCGCCCGCCGTGTGTCCGATCCGCTGATGACCCTGCACTGGCTGCCGGCTGACCGGCCGGCCAGGCTGGGTCTGGCGGTTTCCCGCAAGGTAGATCCGAACGCCGTCGGGCGTAACCGGATCAAGCGCGTCCTGCGCGACATCCTGCGTCAGACACGTACCGACATCCAGCTAGGCGACTTCGTCGTCGTGGCTCGAAGTGCTGCGCGTTCCGCCAGCAACGACGAGATCCGCCAGGCCTTCCTGCGCCTGCTGCGTCGCCTGCGTGCATTGCCCGCGCCGGGCGTGGACGGCACAATGCCGCCGCCTGATGGCATCGCAACTCCTTCTTTGACCGAGCCGGCATCGCGTCCCGGCCCCGCCGAGCCTGTCCGCTGATGAACCAGACCCGCGTATTCCTCATTTTTGCCTGGCTGATGGTGGCCGTGCTGCTGTGGATGGAGTGGAGCCGTGAAAAGGCTGCTCCGACCCCGGCCCCGACGACCACGTCGGCCCCGGCTGCCGCACAGAGTGTTCCGGGTGCTGCCCCGGGCAGCATTCCCAGTGCACAGGTCCCGGGCGCCCCCGGCCAGGCCGCCGTGCAGGCCCAGGCCAGCGCCACCCCGGCCAGCCAGCGCGTGACCGTCACCACCGACGTCCTGCGTCTGGTGCTTGATGGCGGCCGCGTGCTCGACGCCGAGCTGCTGCAGTTCCCGCAGACCAAGGACGAAGGCAGCCCGCCGGTCCGCCTGCTGACCGAAGATCCCGCGCATCCGTACAGCGCGATCAGTGGCTGGGCCAGCGAAGACAAGAACACCCCGGTTCCCGGCGCTGACGGCTTCAAGCTGGTCGGTGACACCACGGACTTCGTGCTGGCCAAGGGCCAGAACGAGCTGCAGATCCCGTTCGTGTGGACCGCCGACAACGGCGTGACCATCAAGCGCACGCTGACCGTCTCGCGCAACGAGTATGCCGTGCGCTTCAAGGATGAAGTCAGCAACGCCGGCGCCGCGCCGTGGAACGGCTACGTCTACCGCACCCTGGACCGCACCCCGACCATCCTGTCGCGGAGCATGACCAACCCGGATTCCTTCAGCTTCAACGGCGCCACCTGGTACGACAACGACAAGAAGTACCAGCGTCGTGCGTTCAAGGACTACCTGGAAGACGGCACGCTGAACCAGAACATCACCGGCGGCTGGCTGGCGATGCTGCAGCACCACTTCTTCACCGCCTGGATCCCGCAGAAGGACCAGACCGCACACTACGTGCTGTCGCAGGTGGCCGGTCGTGACCTGATCGAAGCGCGTGGCCCGGCCTTCACCGTGGCCCCGGGCCAGTCCACCAGCACCGAGGCCCGCCTGTGGGTTGGCCCGAAGCTGGTCAACCTGATCGCCAAGGAAGACGTGCCGGGCCTGGACCGCGTGGTCGACTACAGCCGCTTCTCGATGATGGCGGTGATCGGCCAGGGCCTGTTCTGGGTGCTGAACCAGGTGCACAAGCTGGTCGGCAACTGGGGCTGGGCGATCGTCGGCCTGGTGGTGCTGCTGAAGCTGGTGCTGTACCCGCTGTCGGCGACCCAGTACAAGAGCGGCGCCAAGATGCGTCGCTTCCAGCCGCGCATCGCGCAGCTGAAGGAACGCTATGGGGATGACCGCCAGAAGTTCCAGACCGCGATGATGGAGCTGTACAAGAAGGAAAAGATCAATCCGATGGGCGGCTGCCTGCCGATCCTCATCCAGATGCCGATCTTCTTCGCCCTGTACTGGGTGCTGGTGGAATCGGTCGAACTGCGCCAGGCGCCCTGGTTCGGCTGGATCCAGGACCTGACCGCACGCGACCCGTACTTCATCCTGCCGGTCATCAACGTAGCGGTGATGTGGTTCACCCAGAAGCTGACGCCGGCACCGGGCATGGACCCGATGCAGCAGAAGATGATGCAGTTCATGCCGCTGGTGTTCGGCGTCATGATGGCCTTCATGCCGTCCGGCCTGGTCCTGTACTGGGTGGTCAACGGCGGCCTGGGCCTGCTGCAGCAGTGGTGGATGACCAAGCGCCATGGCGGCGATCCGGTCCCGGCCACCACCGCGCCGGCCCCGGTCAAAAAGAAGTAATCCGACCGGCAGGTCACCTGCTTGGTAGAGTCGAACGTTAGTCGACTGCTCCTGGCCTGACCGACCAGCAGAAGCCCGCCGCAAGGCGGGCTTTTCGCATGCGGCGTTAGAATCGCCGGCACACCGTTCCTCCATCCATCGAGTCCGCCATGCCGCGTGCGTCGTCGTTCCGCCTGTTCCTGCCCTCGCTGTTGTTGACCCTGGTCGTTGCCGGCTGTGGCGACAAGGACGCGAAGGCACCGGTAACCGGCGTGACCCAGCCCAGCGCGCAGGCCGCGGCCGCCGCCGATCCGGCCGCCGCGCCGTTGCTGGCCGCGCTGCAGAAGCAGCTCGACGGTTATCGGCGGATCATCGTGCTGCTGGCCGACGAGGAACAGCAGTCGGCTGCCGACCGCGGCACCTCCACGCGTGTGGGCCAGCAGCTGTTCCACGATGGCCTGGAACAGCGCACGGCCATCGCCGCGCAGTTCGACACGCTGCTGCGCGGCTCCAGTCCGCAGCGCTTCGCCACCCTCGGCACCGTGCTGGACTACATCGAGTCGGCGCCGGAACTGTTCGATGCCGATCGCCTGGCCTTCCGCGAAGTGCTGCGTGATCTGCATGAGCGGGTCGGCACCGATTCCTCGCTGCCGGCGGTGAAGCTGCACCAGCGCATCGGCGAGGACCTGGAGGCGCTTGACGAGATCGAGCGCAACTACAACCAGGAACTGACCCGCATCTTCAGCCGCTTCGAGCGCACCCGTGCCATCGAACTGAAGCGCGAGAAGTGGGACGACTACATCGCCCACCTGCACAAGGACTACAGCCGCGAAGCGATCCTGCGCGACTATGGCGTGATCGAGCCGTACCCGATGTCGATGAAGGACAGCGACCGCGAGATCTTCGGCCGCGACCTGCCGGCCAAGACCGTGGTGCTGACCTTCGACGATGGCCCACACAAGGCCTACACCGATGAAGTGGTGGCCATCCTCAAGCGCTACGACGTACCGGGTGTGTTCTTCGAAGTGGGCCGCAACCTGGGCAAGGTCGAGGCCGACGGCAAGGTCAGCCTCGGCCCGATGGCGAAGATCAGCCGCAACCTGATGGAAGAGGGCTATGCGGTGGGCAACCACAGCCTGACCCACGCCCAGCTATCGCGCACCACCGGCGACGCGCTGCGCCAGCAGGTACTCGACACCGACACGCTGCTGAAGGACGTCGACAGCAAGCGCGCGCCGCTGTTCCGCTTCCCGTATGGTGCGCGCAACGCCGAAGGCCTGCAGCTGCTCAACGAAGCCGGGCTGAAGTCGATCATGTGGAACATCGACTCGATGGACTGGGCCGACCCGGTGCCGGAGTCGATCGTGCAGCGCGTGCTCGACCAGGTGAACAAGGAACAGCGCGGCATCATCCTGTTCCACGACATCCACGATCGTGCGGTGAAGGCGCTGCCGCAGATCCTCGACCGGCTGATCGCCGATGGCTACCAGTTCGCTGGCTGGAATGGCCGCGACTTCACCGTCGCCCGTGCGCGAAAGGGCGACGCCGGTGCCGCCACCGTCACCACCGGCTACGAGAAGTCGTGGGCGATCGTGGTCGGCATCGACAACTACGCCAAGTGGCCGAAGCTGGAATACGCCAGCCATGATGCTCAGGCAGTGGCCGCTACCTTGACCGGGCAGTTCGGCTTCCCGTCCTCGCAGGTGATCGTGCTGAAGAACGAGCAGGCGACCCGTAACAACATCCTGGCCGCCTTCCACGACCGCCTGGCCGATGACCGCACCGGCAAGAACGACCGCGTGTTTGTGTTCTTCGCCGGCCATGGCGCGACCCGCCAGCTCGCCTCCGGGCGCGACCTCGGCTACATCATTCCGGTCGATTCGGATCCGAAGGAATTTGCCACCGACGCGATCGCGATGACCGACATCCAGAACATCGCCGAGAGCATGCAGGCCAAGCATGTGATGTTCGTGATGGATGCCTGCTACAGCGGCCTGGGCCTGACCCGTGGCGGCCCCTCGTCGTCGTCGTTCCTGCGCGAGAACGCCCGCCGCAGCGCGCGGCAGATGCTGACCGCCGGTGGTGCCGACCAGCAGGTGGCCGATGCCGGCCCCAACGGCCATTCGGTGTTCACCTGGGTGCTGCTGCAGGCGTTGGCCGGCAAGGGCGACCTCAACGGCGATGGCCTGATCACCGGTACCGAACTGGCCGCCTACGTGGCGCCGGCGGTCTCGCACCAGACCCCGGCCTTCGGCAGCCTGCCCGGTTCGCAGGGCGGCGAGTTCGTGTTCCAGGTGCCGGACAGCCAGGAATTCCTCAACGCCGATACGCGCCAGCTGACCGCCGAGGCGATCGCGCTGAACAACAAGGTCGATGCCGCCAGCGAGGCCAAGGGCAGCCAGGCACCGGTGACCGTGGCCGACCTGCAGGGTGGCAAGGCCAAGCTGGTGGTGCCCACTGCCGGCCCGGCGTCCGACCGCCAGCGCGCGCAGCAGGCCAATGACCGCGGCCTGCAGCTGTACCGCGAGAAGCAATACGACGAGGCGGCCGCGCAGTTCACCGAAGCACTGAAGCTGCGCCCGGACTTCGCCCAGGCCGCCAACAACCTCGGCTTCGTCTACTACCGCCAACAGCGCTATGCCGAAGCCGCGCGCTGGCTGGAGAACACGTTGAAGATCGACCCGTCGCGTGCGGTGGCCTATCTCAACCTGGGCGATGCCTACTTCAACGCCGGCGACAGTGCCAAGGCGAAGCAGGCCTATACCACCTACCTGGCGCTGCAGCCGCAGGGCAGTGGCGCGGCGCAGGCACGTGCGCAGCTGGGGAAGCTCTGAGCGATGAACGACGCGATCCGTACCGACACCATCGTGGCCATCGCCAGTGCGCCCGGCGCCGGCGGTGTCGGCCTGCTGCGCCTGTCCGGCCCACGCGCTGCGGCCATCGCCAACGCATTGGGTGCGCCTGCGCTGCGCCCGCGCCATGCGCATTACGCACGCCTGCGCGATGCCGACGGCGAGGTCATTGATGATGGCATCGTGCTGTGGTTCCCGGCGCCGAACAGCTTCACCGGCGAAGAAGTGGTGGAACTGCAGGGCCATGGCAGCCCTGTGCTGCTGCAGCAACTGGTCGCGCGCTGTATCGCGCTCGGTGCGCGCCAGGCGCGGCCGGGCGAGTTCAGCGAACGCGCGTTCCTCAACGGCAAGCTCGACCTGGCCCAGGCCGAGGCCATCGCCGACCTGATCGCCGCGGGCGACAACCGCGCCGCGCGCGCTGCGCGCCGTTCGCTGGATGGCGTGTTCTCGCGCCGCATCGACGCCGTGGTCGAGCAGCTGGTGCTGCTGCGCATCCACGTGGAAGCGGCCATCGACTTCGCCGACGAACCGCTGGATACCCTCGGTGGCGCGCAGGTGCGGCGTGGCCTGGAACAGGCGCGCAGCGATCTGGCCATTCTGCGCCGCGATGCCGAACGCGGCCGTCGCCTGCGCGATGGCCTGCACGCGGTGCTGATCGGTCCGCCGAATGCGGGCAAGAGTTCACTGCTGAACGCGCTGGCCGGCAGCGAGCGCGCCATCGTCACCGACATCGCCGGAACCACCCGCGACACCCTGCGCGAGACCATCCGCCTGGATGGCCTGGAACTGACCCTGGTCGACACCGCTGGCCTGCGCGACGGCGGCGACGCCATCGAACGCGAAGGCATGCGCCGCGCCCACGTGGAAATCGAACGCACCGACCTGGCGCTGATCGTGCTGGATGCGCGCGATCCGGCTGCGGGTGAAGCCGCGCTGGGCGAGGCCGTGGCCGCCGTGCCGCACAAGGTCTACATCCACAACAAGTCGGACCTGCTGGATGTGCTGCCGGCGCTGGACGATCCGGATCGGGTGTTCGTTTCGGCCGCCACCGGCGCCGGGCTCGAAGATCTGCATGCGCGCCTGCGCGGCATCGCTTCGTCCGGGGCGGGCGAGCAGGTGGACGGCGAGTTCTCCGCGCGCACGCGGCATGTGGATGCAATCGAGCGTGCGCAGGAACATGCGCAGCGCGCCGATGGCGAGCTGGCGCACGAGCACCTGGAACTGGCCGCCGAGGAACTGCGGCTGGCACATGACGCTCTGGGCGAGATCACCGGGCAGATGAGTGCCGATGACCTGCTGGGAAGGATCTTTTCCAGCTTCTGCATCGGCAAGTAACGCGAGGTGAGATCCCCGGAGAGGCTCTGACTGCCTCGCTTACTCATGACTGACGGCGAGGGGTTTCAACCCGGTGCGCGACGCCTCCTTGATATCATGCCGCCATGAACCCGATCACCGACAGTGACGTGCGATCAGCCCTGCTGGGCAAGGTCATTGCTGAGCATGTCGCAAATCCGAACACGCTTGTGGTGGAGGAAATGGGGCTTGCGCGCGGTGCCTGCCGGGTCGACGTCTGCGTCATCAATGGCCACCTGCACGGCTACGAGATCAAGAGTGATGTCGACACGCTGCGGAGACTCCCGTTGCAGCAGCAGTTCTATTCCGATGTCCTTGACAAGGCAACGATCGTGGTGGGACAGCGTCATCTGGACCATGCCCTGGAGACGTTGCCTGCTTGGTGGGGGGTCAGGCTGGCATTACGTGGAGCGCGCAACGCAGTGAGGCTGGAACTAGTACGGGCTGCAAAACTCAATCCATCAGTGAGCGCGACGGCCGTCGCGGCACTTCTCTGGCGCGATGAAATTTCTGCTCTGATCGGTGGGCGGACGCCTGAAAAATCAGCGCTGCGCGGCAACCGCGCAGCGCTATGTGAACGTCTGTCGGAGCTCTACAGTCTTGCGGAAATCCGTGCGCTGGTCAGGGATCAGTTGAAGCGCCGGTCAGACTGGCGAGGTCGCGAACAACCTTAGTCATATGGTGGTTGGTCGCTACCGTTGGCCAGGTCGAGCTTCCCCCCGTACTGGTGACACTGTTTGCGCAGTCCTCGATGTACGCATCGCCCCAGCTGTAGCCGCGCCCCATGAAGACCACCGGCAGATCGGAGACCAGGTGCCGGCACAGATCACGGTACTGGTCGCGGCCGTTGCGCTTGATCTGGGTACCTACAACGATCCGCCACTGATCATCTATCGTGTACTTGATCTTGGCGTTGGGGTCGAACAGGCGCGGATCCATCAATTCCGTCTGCGGAGAAGCACAGCCATAGTCACCAAACCATGGCATTCGTCCAGAGTGCATGCGGGCTAGCCGCGTGTACGCGCGCCATTCCCGCCGGTTCACGTCGCCATGTGGGCGATAGCTCGAAGAGGGGCTCAGACTGGCAGGGAAACTACCACCTGCGAGGGTGATCGATCTCCAGTCGGCCAGATCCGGAACCGCCGTAATCCATGCCTGCCAAGTCGATGCCTGAAGCGTGGGCGAGTCGGCGACATCGGCCGAGCTGTCGAGGATCAGGTCCACCTGACCCGAGACCACGCCCAACAGTTTCAGCAACCCTGATATCCGGGCCAGGCGCCCTCCTTCAAGATCATCCGGCACCAGCCGTAATCCGCAGCCACGAGCATCGCGGGCGACGATCCGTGCTACCGCCTGCTGGTAGTCGACATGCCGGTCAACGCCGGTCACGGGAATGGCCTTGCATCCCGCGGTCCGCGTGAGGTCGAAGATCCGTTCCAGATGGTGCTGCCCGTCCGCCATGGTGTCGTCCCCGGCAAGATAGGGCGAATCGAACAGGCAGCTCCGCGCCTTCCAGTTACTGCTCAGACGTCTGCCTACCATCTTTAGGTGGTCATCGAGCGACTTGGCCGGTGCATCGTTCTCGAAGTCCCACTGCTCGATCGGGATCTCGAACAGGGGATAGATCCCATCCTTGACTCCTTCGCTGGTACGACCCACCGCGAGATACTCCCCCTGCCGCCATTTGAGAATCGGCATGTACATCGGTTGTTCCATGATCTGCCCCTGACAACTTCGCTGTTGGTCCTTGGAGGCTAGTCGCGGGCCGTGCAGCGCTTCAATCAGAATTGTTTGAAGAATGGGGGCGGTCAGGTCGGAGCCCCTGCGGGGATCCGACTCCAGGTCCCCCACCTGTCACATTGCCGCCGCATACTGACGCCCATCACATACCGCTTGGGGAAGTCGCAGTGAAGTCGTGGGGTTGTGCGTTGCTGTTGTCGCTGGCCGTGGCACCATCGGTGGCCATGAGTGCTGAATCCTCCACCCCGGCCGCGCACAAGGTGTCGGTCTATGGCCATCGCGGGGCGAGCGCGTTGCTGCCCGAGCACACCCTGGCCGCCTACGCGCAGGCCATCGCCGATGGCGCCGACTACATCGAACCGGACCTGGTCATGACCAAGGACGGGGTGATGGTGGCCCGCCACGAGAACGAGATCGGTGGCACCACCGACGTCGCCTCGCATCCGGAGTTCGCCAGCCGCCGCACCAGCAAGGTCATCGACGGGCAGAAGGTCGACGGCTGGTTCACCGAAGACTTCACCCTGGCCGAGCTGAAGACCCTGTACGCGCGCGAGCGCCTGCCGGAGCTGCGCAGCACTGCCTACGATGGCCAGTTCCGCATTGCCAGCCTCGACGAGATCCTGGCCTTCCTGGTGCAGCAGGCCGGCCGCGCCAACCGCGGCATCGGCCTGGTCCCGGAGATCAAGCACCCGACCTACTTCCAGTCGATCGGCCTGCCGATGGAGGACAAGCTCCTGGCCGCGCTGCGTGGCAACGCATACACCAACGTCGGGCCGGTCACCATCCAGTCGTTCGAGACCGCCAACCTGCGCTACCTGCGCGGCAAGATCCCGCGCGGCAGCAACATCCGCCTGCTGCAGCTGCTGTGGAGGGGCAACACCCAGCCGGCCGACATTGCCAAGGCCGGTGGCACGCTGACCTACGCGCAGATGATGACGCCGGCCGGACTGAAGGACATCGCCAGCTACGCCGACAGCATCGGCCCGGAACTGCGCTCGATCATTCCGCTGGACGCCAAGGGCGCGCTGAGCACTCCGACTACGCTGGTACAGGACGCACATGCAGTGGGCCTGATGGTGATTCCGTATACCTTCCGCCCGGAGAATCATTTCCAGGCCAGCAACCTGCGCAAGGGCGCCGACAACGCGCGCAACGCGGAAGGCTCGATCACCGAGATGCGTGCCTATCTGGCCACCGGCATCGATGCGTTCTTCACCGATGACCCGGCGCTGGGCCGGCAGGCGGTGGATGGGATGGGCGCGGCGGGGAACTGATTCTCCCGGTAGTGCCGGCCGTTGGCCGGCAACCTCATGAACCTTCGGCGGGGAATCCTTGGGTTGCCGGCCAGCGGCCGGCACTACCGTCACCTAGCTGCGCGGCTCGTCCGGCCGGCGGAACGGGATCACCACGTAGTCCTGGCCTTCGCGCGGCTGCCACAGCACCCGCACGCGCTGCGGTGACGGCGGCTCCAGCTCATCGTCGGGCAGCGGTTCGACGTCTTCTTCTTCGTCCTCCCAGCTGTAGCGCGGGCGCGGCGGCAGCGGGTCGGCGTTGCGGAACAGCAGCGCGGCGATGATGCCGGCGAAGGCACCGCCCATGTGCGACTGCCAGGACACGCCGTCGGCGTGCGGCAGGATGGTCATCAGCATGCCGCCGTAGAACAGCATGCCGATCAGGCCAGTGGCGATCGCCGCACGGTCACGGCGCAGCAGGCCGAGGCTGGCCAGCAGGAACATCAGGCCGTGGGTGACGCCGCTGGCACCCAGGTGCACGCTGCCCGGATTGCCCAGCATCCATGCACCGATGCCCGAGCCCAGCCACAGCAGGGGCAGGGCGCGCACGGTGGCTTTCGGGTAGACGCTGCCGGCCAGCGTGCCCAGGATCAGGATGGCGATGCTGTTGGCGACGATGTGCTCGACCGAGGCATGCAGCATCGGGCCGCCGATCAGGCCAAGCAGGCCCTTGGCTTCCAGTGGCGCGACCGCCCACGGTCGCCAGTCGAACGTGCCCTGCAGGGCGAACACGGCCACCAGCACCAGCACGGCGGCCAGGCTGACATTGAACGCCCGCAGGATGCGCGAGCGGTCATTGCGGGGGGCCGGCGCGTCGCCGGCGGGCAGGGGCGCGTTGTTGTTCATACCTCAGCAATGGCGGTGGTTGGCGCGAAACCAAGGCCACCGCTGCGGGAGAGTGGAAACGGCCGGCGGGACAATCCCACCGGCCGCGCCATCCAGCGGGTCAGGCTCAGGCCTGGCCTTCGCCTTCCTTCGGCGGGTACTTCAGGCTCAACACCACGGTAGCGGCGATGATCACCGCCACCACGCCCAGCGAGATCGGGGTCGGGATCTTGAACAGGTCGATGATCATCATCTTGATGCCGATGAAGCCCAGCACCAGCGCCAGGCCGTACGGCAGCAGGTGGAAGCGGTCGGCCATGCCGGCCAGCAGGAAGAACATCGCACGCAGGCCCAGCACCGCGAACACATTGGAAGTGAGCACGATGAACGGGTCGGTGGTGATGGCGAAGATCGCCGGGATGCTGTCCACCGCGAAGATCACGTCGGTGACCGCGATCAGGATCAGCACCGCGAACAGCGGGGTGAACCAGCGCACGCCATCACGCTTCACGCTCAGCGCGTTGCCCGCGTAGTCCGGTAGCAGGCGCAGGTGCTTGCGCATCCAGCGCAGGGCCGGGTTGGTCTCCAGGTCCGGCTCCTGGCCGGCGGCGAACCACATCTTCCAGCCGGTGAACAGCAGGAAGGCACCGAACACGTAGAGCAGCCAATGGAACTGGCTGATCAGCACGCTGCCGGCGAAGATCATGATCGTACGCAGCACGATCGCACCCAGGATGCCGATGATCAGCACCTTCTGGCGCTGTTCCTCCGGCACCGCGAAGTAGCTCATGATCATCAGGAAGACAAAGATGTTGTCGACCGCCAGGGCCTTTTCGACCAGGTAGCCGGTCAGGAACTCGAGGCCGACCTTGTTGGCCACCACCTGGCCGGCAGTCTCATTCAGGTAGTACCAGAGGCCCGCATTGAACAGCAGGGCCAGCGCGACCCAGCCGATGGACCACCACAGGGCCTCCTTGAAGGTGACCTTGTGCGGTCCACCATGGCGCATCAACACGAGGTCGACCAGCAGGGCGATGACCACCACCGCTGCGAAGCCGCCCCACAACCACACGTTACCGATCGTCTGCATTGGGAATGTCCGTTGGAAAGATGAATGCCAGGCCGGACGGCGAGGATCTGCAACGGAGGATCGGGAGGGGGATCCAGGGACAGAGCTTCGCCAGTACGGCGAAGGTCTCGCTCGCAGTCCCAGTCGGCTGGAACTGCCGTTGCACCGGAGCCTGCGGGCTCGAAATGACGGCGACAACGTCTGGGAGCTACTCCCCTTCTGACGCCGATTCTGCGGCCTGGCCGGGCCGCCGTCAAATGCCCCTGAATTGGGGTCGAATCCCCAACGGGGCTCCGCGCCCCCGCTCTGGTAGATGCCCACCTTGGTTGGGATGCCGGCCCGGGTCAGAGCCGCTGCGGGAATCTGACCCCGGCGCCCGGTTTACAATAGGTGGATGAATACCCCCCTTCCGATTGTCCGCCTCAAGAATGCGTGGCGTTCCAGCCACCCGTGGATCTTCCAGAAACTGGTCGAGAAGCCGACCGTCCGGCCCAAGCCCGGTTCCATCGTCGACGTGGTCGGCATCGATGGCGAGTTCATTGGCCGCGGGTTCTACAACGGGCACTCGCGCATTGCCGTGCGCATCCTTGAAACCGATCAGAACGTGCCGGTGGATGCCGGCTGGTTCTCGCGCAAGATCGCCCAGGCGGTGTCGCTGCGCCGTGAGGTGCTGAAGCTCGATGCGGTCTCCGACGCCTGGCGCGTGGTGCACAGCGAAGGCGACGGCCTGTCCGGCCTGGTGGTGGATCGCTACGGCGACCTGGTGGTGGTCGAGTTCTTCGCCGCCGGCATGTTCCGCCACCGCGAATGGATCTACGACGCCCTGCGCGAGCAGTTCCCGGGTTGCCGCTTCCACAGCTTCGCCGATGAACACGTGCAGAAGCAGGAAAGCTTCGACTTCCACGGCAACACCACCACCGAAGCAGCGGTGATCACCGAGTACGGCATCAAGTTCCGCGCCGACCCGGCCGGTGCGCACAAGACCGGCTTCTTCGCCGACCAGCGCGAGAACCGCGAATGGCTGAGCCAGCAGGTGGAAGGCAAGAGCGTGCTGGACCTGTGCTGCAACACCGGCGGTTTCGCCGTGTACGCGGCGGCGCGTGGTGCCACCGAAGTGGTCGGCATCGACATCGATGAAGACGTCATCCAGATCGCCAAGGGCAATTCGCGCCTGAACAACGTGCGCCCGAAGTTTGTCCAGTCCGACATCTTCCCGTGGCTGCGTGATGCCGCCAACCGCGGCGAGCAGTACGACGTGGTGATCCTGGACCCGGCGAAGATGACCCGCGACCGCGACCAGGTCATCACTGCGCTGAAGAAGTACCTGGACATGAACAAGCTGGCGCTGGGCGTGGTGAAGCCGGGCGGCCTGTTCGCCACGTTCTCCTGCACCGGCCTGGTGGCCGAGGACCAGTTCCTCGACATGCTGCGCCGCGCGGCCTATTTCTCCGGCCGCACGATCCAGATCCTGAAGGTGGCCGGCGCCGGTCCGGATCATCCCTTCATGGCCCACGTGCAGGAATCGCGTTACCTCAAGGCCGTGTTCTGCCGCGTGGTCGACTGACCGCGTGATGCCGTAGCGCCGGGCGCGGCCCGGCGCTACCCAATGCGTGGCCGCAGCGCTATGGTCGGGCTCTTCCCATTCGCGGTGAGAGCCCATGCCATCGTTGCGCCACCTGTCCGTCGTGCTTGCCTTGGCGCTGTGCGCGCCACTGTCCGCCCACGCCATCGAGTTCAGCGCGCAGGAGCTGGCCCGCGCCAAGGCCCTGCAGCAGCGCCTGGTTACTCTGGACAGCCATCTGGATACGCCGGCCAATTTCGGCCGCACTGGCTTCGACATTGAGCAGCGTCACGACCGCAACGCGCTTTCGCAGGTGGACTACCCGCGCATGGTCGAGGGGGCGCTGGACGGCGGCTTCTGGGCGATCTACACCGACCAGGGCGACCGCACCGCCACCGCCCATCTGGCCGAGCGTGACCATGGCCTGCAACGGCTGCTGGAAATCCGCGAAATGCTGGCCGCCAATCCCGAGCGTTTCGCGCTGGCATTGACCGCCGATGATGCCGCGCGGATCAAGGCCGCCGGCAAGCGCGTGGTCTACATCAGCATGGAAAACGCCAGCCCGCTGGTGGCCGATCCCAGCCTGCTCTCGTTCTACCACCGTGCCGGTCTGCGACTGCTCAGCACCGTGCATTTTGCCAACAACGAGTTCGCCGATTCGGCCACCGACCCCAAGGGGGCCGAGTGGAAAGGCCTGAGCCCGGCGGGCAAGGACCTGGTGCGGCAAGCAGTGAAGCTGGGCATCGTGATCGACCAGTCGCATGCGTCCGACGCGGTGTTCGACGACCTGCTGGCGATGATGCCGGTGCCATTCGTGCTGTCGCACAGCTCGGCCAAGGCCGTGTACGACCACCCGCGCAATCTGGATGACGCGCGCCTGCGCAAGCTGGCCAAGGCCGGTGGCGTGATCCAGGTGAACGCCTATGGCGGCTACCTGATCGACACCGCGAAGACGCCCGAGCGCAAGCAGGCCGAAGAAGCGTTGAGCAAGCAGCTGGGCGGCTGGGAAGGAATGGGCATCGAGCAGGGCGTTGCCCTGCTGAAGGCCGAGCAGGCGCTGGACCACGAGCATCCGGTGCGCCATGCCAGCCTGGACGATTTCTTCGCCCACTTCGAGCACATCCTCAAGGTGGTCGGCCCCGAACACGTGGGCATCGGCCTGGACTGGGATGGCGGCGGTGGCCTGAGTGACCTGCCTGACGTCAGCCAGCTGCCGAAGATCACCGCGTGGCTGCTGCGCAAGGGCTATACCGAGAAACAGATTGCCGGCATCTGGGGCGGTAACCTGCTGCGGGTGATGCGCCAGGTGCAGGACTACGCTGCAAAGCAGGGTGGTTGACCGCCCTGCGGTAGTGCCGGCCGCTGGCCGGCACTACCGGTGATCCGTTTATTTCGCGATCAGCGCGTGGCGACGGCTGTACAGGAAGTACAGCACCAGGCCGGCCAGGTTCCACAGCAGGAAATACAGCTGGGTGGTGTGCGGCAGGCTGATGAACAGATAGATGCAGCCCAGCGCGGCCAGCGGGCCGACCACGAAGGCCAGCGGCGTACGGAAGGTACGTTCGCGGTTCGGCTCGCGCAGGCGCAGCACCACCAGGCACACACCTACTGCGGTGAAGGCGGCGAGGGTGCCGGCATTGGCCAGGGCGGCGATCTCGTCCAGGCGGGCCACGCCGGCCAGCGCCGACACCACCACCGCGGTGAACAGCGTGGTCGCCACCGGCGTGCCGGTGCGTGCGTTGACCTTGGACAGGCTGCGCGGCAGCAGGCCATCGCGGCTCATCACGAAGAAGATGCGGCTCTGGCCGTACAGGAAGGCCAGCAGCACCGTCGGCAGCGCGATGATCGCGATCACGCCGATCACCATCGCGGCGGTCGGATGGCCCAGCTGGCGCATGATCAGGGCCAGCGGCTCGGCACTATGGCCGAACACCGCGTAGCTCATCGCACCGACGGCCGCGAGCGCGACCAGCACGTAGACGATGGTGCAGCCGATCATCGAACCGATGATGCCGATCGACAGGTCGCGGCCCGGGTTCTTGGTTTCCTCGGCCGCCGTGGAGATCGCATCGAAGCCGTAGAAGGCAAAGAAGATGATCGCCGCCGCCGCCATCACGCCGTGTTCGACGCCATCGGGGCCGATCGATTTGGCAAAGCCGTACGGCATGAACGGCTGCAGGTTGGCGCTGTCGAACGCGGGCAGCGCCACGGCCACGAAGATGGCCAGCGCGATCAGCTTGAACACCACCAGGATGGCGTTGAGGGTGGCGCTTTCCTTGGTGCCGGCCATCAGCATGCCGGCCACCAGCCAGGTGATGATGATCGCGGGCAGGTTGATCATGCCGCCTTCCACGTGCGGACCGGCCGCCAGCCACGCGGGCAGGTGCACGTTCCAGCCGAACTGGGTGTGGACCCATTCGAGGAAGCCGACGAAGTAGCCGGACCAGCCCACCGCCACGGTACTCACCACCAGCGAGTACTCCAGGATCAGGCTCCAGCCCACCACCCAGGCGAACACCTCGCCCAGCGCGCTGTAGCTGTAGGTGTAGGCACTGCCGGCGGCCGGCATCATCGTCGACAGCTCGGCGTAGGACAGCGCCGCGCAGGCGCAGACCGCACCGGCGATGGCGAAGGAGATCAGCACGGCCGGGCCGGCCAGGTTGGCACCGACGCCGATCAGCGTGTAGATGCCGGTGCCGACGATGGCGCCGATGCCCAGCGCGATCAGGTGCGGCCAGCTGAGCGTCGGGATCAGACGCCTGCCGGCTTCGTGGACGGTGACGGAATCTAGGGACTTGCGCCGGAACAGGGACATGCAGGCCTCGGAAGGGGTGACTAAGAACGACAAGTTCCCGAGTGTGACCGAACGCAGCGCAGCATTACCACTGACGGGGGTCATGCATGGCGGGGCGCGCGCTGCGCCCCAGCCAGGCTGCCGGAATCGGCACAATCCGGCGGCAGCCACCGGTGTGCGTTCGTCCCGGCCGCTGCTACGACTCGATGTTGGCCATGCCACTGACCGAATAGCGGTCACCGGCCGCGGCATGCAGCGGGAAGGCCGCATCCAGTGCGTCCAGCGTGGCCGCATCCAGTTCCATCTGCAGCGCACCGAGGTTCTCGTCCAGCCGCGCCCGTCGCGTCGTGCCCGGGATCGGTACGAGGTGCTCGCCGCGCGACAGCACCCAGGCCAGCGCCAGCTGCGAGGCGGCGACGCCGCGCTCGGCGGCCAGCGCCTGCACGGTGTCCACCAGTGCCAGGTTGCGCTGGAAGTTTTCGCCTTCGAAGCGGGGCGAGGTGCGCCGGTAATCGTCGGCGTCGAAGTCATCGGGGCTGCGGATGGCGCCGGTCAGGAAGCCACGGCCCAGCGGCGAATACGGCACGAAGCCGATGCCCAGTTCCACCGTGGCGGCCAGCACCCCGTTCTGCTCCGGCTCGCGCGACCACAGCGAGTACTCGCTCTGCACCGCAGTGATCGGGTGCACCGCATGGGCGCGGCGGAGGGTGGCCGCCGAGGCCTCGGACAGGCCCAGCCAGCGCACTTTGCCCTGTTCCACCAGGCGTGCCATCGCACCTACGGTGTCCTCGATCGGCACGGTCGGGTCGACGCGATGCTGGTAATACAGGTCGATGTGGTCTACGCCCAGGCGGCGCAGGCTGGCCTCGCAGGCAGTCTGCACATAGTCCGGATGGCCGTTGACCTGCCGCCCCTTCGGGTCGGTCGGGTCCAGGCCGATGCCGAACTTGCTGGCCAGGAACACCTGGTTGCGGCGCCCGGCAATCGCGCGGCCGACCAGCACCTCGTTGGTGTGCGGGCCATACACATCGGCGGTGTCGAGCAGGGTCACGCCACGGTCCAGCGCGTGCCGGATGACGGCAATGCCGTCATCGTCACTGCCGCGGCCGCCGTAGTAGGCGCTCATGCCCATGCAGCCAAGGCCGAGGGCGGACACGGTGGGGCCGGCGGGGCCGAGAGTACGGGTCTTCATGCGGTTCTCCTTGGGGAAGGCGCCGCGCTTGGATGGGCAGCGGCGAGGGGCACAGCATCCTCCACGTCATCATGTGGATAAACTGCGTGCCACCGGACTTACATTGAAGACTGGCTTCACAATGGATGCCTCCGTCCCCCTCACCGCTGTGGTCGCCTTCGTCCACGTGGCAGAGCACGCCAGCTTTACCCGCGCCGCCGATGCCCTGGGCGTGTCGACCTCGGCGCTGTCGCAGAGCGTGCGCGCGCTGGAAGCGCGTATGGGCGTGCGCCTGCTGCAGCGGACCACACGGCGGGTCAGCCTGACCGAACACGGCGCGCGTTTCCTGCAGCGCGTGCGCGGCGGCCTGGACCAGATAGACCAGGCATTTGCCGAACTGGACAGCGCGCGCTCGGTGCCTGCAGGGCGGCTGCGGGTGACCCTGCCGCGCATCGTCGCCGATCGCATGGTGCTGCCGCGGCTGCCCGAATTCCTCGCCCGTTACCCACAGGTGCAGGTGGAACTGTGCGTCGACCCGGCGCTGACCGATCTGGTGGCCGAGGGCTTCGACGCCGGCATCCGCCTGGGCGAATCACTCGCACAGGGCATGATCGCGGTGCCGGTCGGGCCACCCGAGCGGCAGGTGGTGGTGGCCACGCCGGCCTATTTCGAACGCCATGGCGTGCCGCAGACCCCGCATGACCTGCAGGGTCACGCCTGCATCGTGCACCGGCTGGCCAATGGCCGGCTGATGCCCTGGGAGTTCAGCCGCGAAGGCCACGACCTGGACGTGGAAGTGAGCGGGCGGCTGGTGTTCAACGATGCCGGTGTCGCCCATCGCGCCGTGTTGGCGGGGCTGGGCATGGCCCAGGGCTTCGCCTCGCTGATGGCCGACGACGTCGCCGCTGGGCGACTGCAGAGCGTGCTGCAGGACTGGCAGCCGCCGTTCCCCGGCTTCCACCTGTACTACCCGGCGCGCGAGCAGATGGCACCCAAGCTGCGGGTGTTCATCGATCACCTGCGCGCGGGAATGCCGCTCGGGTAACGTTGCTTCGGTAGATGCCAACCTTGGTTGGCTGCTGTTTGCAGCGGTCGAGCAAGCTCGACGCTACGCTGCCCGATCAGCCGTTCAACCCCAGCCTGATGCCGAAGCCGACCAGGAACAGGCCGGCCACGCGGCGCAGCGCATCGCTGATCCGCGGGTGCTGGATCAGGCGGCGACGGGCGAGGTTGCCCACGCCGATCAGCATCGAGCAGTAGGCGATGCTGACCACCAGGATGATGCCGGCCAGTGCCGCGAAGGTGGCGATGCCCTGGTGTGCCTTCGGATCGATGAACAACGGCAGGAAGGCCATGTAGAACAGGATCGCCTTCGGATTGAGCAGGCTGACCAGGATCGCCTGCTGGAAGTAGCGGCCCGGCTGCATGCGGATCGGGCCGGCGTCACCGCCCTCGTGCTTCGGCGTGCGCAGCAGGCTGATGCCCACCCACACCAGGTAGGCCGCACCCAGGTACTGCACCGCGTGGAACACCAGCGGGTTGGCCTTGAGCAGCGCGGCCACGCCGGCCAGCGCCAGCCACATCAGGATCTGATCGCCGACCAGCAGGCCGGCCAGTGCGGTGTAGCCGCCACGCACGCCGCCACGGCCGGTGGCGGTCAGCAGGGTGAAGGTGCCAGGGCCGGGCAGGGCGAGAAACACCAGCACAGCGACCAGAAACGTCCACAGGTCCTGGATGCCCATCCACGGCATGGCGGCGTTCTCTTGTTACGGGGGGCCGCCATTGTCGGTCAGCGCCGGGATTGGCGACAGGGGGCCGGTGGACCCACCAGGCATGCCAGACAGCAGCGGTTGCAGGTGCTGGCGCAGCTGCGCGTGCAGTTGTCGCACGGCCGGCGAGAACTGCTTGCGGTGCGGGCATACCAGCTGCAGCGGGATGCTGCTGCCAACACCGTCCAGCAGCAGCTGCAGGCGCCCGGCCAGCACGTCCTCGCGCAGGTCCAGCCAGGACTTGTAAGTGATGCCTTCGCCGGCCACGGCCCAGCGTCGCACTACATCAGCGTCGTCGCAGACCAGCGGACCGCGCACCGGAATCACGCTGCGGCGCCCGTCGACCTCGAATGACCAGCGATCGTAGGCGCGGCCACTGAGCTGGTAGACCAGGCAATCGTGCTCACGCAGATCCTCCAGGCGGGTGGGCGTGCCACGCCGCTGCAGGTAGTCGGGCGAGGCCGCGAGTACGCGCCGGTTGCCTTCCAGCAGGGGCAGGGCGACGTAGTTGGCGTCGTCGAAGTGGCCGATGCGGATGGCCACGTCGACCGGGTCGCGGAACACATCGGCCACTTCGTCGGACAGGCGCAGGTGCAGGCGCAGCCGCGGGTGCGCAGCGCGGAAGGCGCTCAGCCAGGGCAGCAGCAGGTTGCGGCCGAGGTCCGAGGGTGCCGACAGCTGCAGGGTGCCGTGCAGCTCGGTGTCCTCGCCCTGCACGCGCGCCTGGCCCTCGCGCAGGGTGGCCAGCACCTCCTGCGCGTACGGCAGGTACAGCGCGCCCTCGCCGGTCAGGCGCAGGCTGCGGGTGGTGCGCACGAACAGGCGCAGGTCCAGCTCGCGTTCCAGCCGTGCCACCGCTGCAGCCACCTGGCCGGGCAGCAGGTCGGCCTCGCGCGCGGCCTGCGAGAAGCTGCCCAGCGCGGCAGTGCGGACGAACAGCTGTAGATCGTCGAAGCGGATCATCTTCATTGCCAGAGTGAAAGTGCTGCCCGATTCTGCGCCTTTCTGCGGGAGCGCGCGCGGCGCAACCTGTCGCCTCCTTCCCCACTGGACCGCTGCCATGCGCGCCATTGCCTACACCCAAGCCGGCCTGCCGATCGATGATGCCCGGGCCCTGATCGACATCGAACTGGAGCTGCCGCAGCCCGGCCCGCGTGACCTGCGCGTGGCGGTACGCGCGGTGGCGGTGAACCCGGTCGACACCAAGGTCCGTCGCGGCGTGGCCACCGATGGCCCGCGCGTGCTGGGCTGGGATGCGGTCGGCATCGTCGATGCGGTAGGCAGCGAGGTGACGCTGTTCCAGCCTGGCGATGCGGTCTACTACGCCGGCGTCATCGATCGCCCGGGCAGCAATGCCGAGTACCAGCTGGTGGACGAACGCAGCGTCGGCCGCAAGCCGGCCAGTCTGGATGACGCCGCCGCAGCAGCGCTGCCACTGACCGCGATCACCGCCTGGGAACTGCTGTTCGACCGCCTGCGCATCCCCGAGGGCGGCGGCGAAGGCCAGACCCTGCTGGTGATCGGTGCTGCCGGTGGCGTTGGTTCGATCCTGGTGCAGCTGGCGCGGAAGCTGACCAGGCTGACCGTGATCGGCACCGCCTCGCGTCCGGATACCCAGGACTGGGCGTACGCAATGGGCGCACACCACGTGATCGACCATAGCCTGCCGCTGGCCGAGGGACTGGCGCGGTTGGGCATCAGCGAGGTGCAGCACGTGGCCAGCCTGACCCACTCCGACCAGCACTACGCGCAGATCGTGGAACTGCTGGCGCCGCAGGGCCAGCTGGGGCTGATTGATGATCCCGGCCAGGTCGACGTGATGGCGCTCAAGCGCAAGGCACTCTCCCTGCACTGGGAATCGATGTTCACCCGGCCGCTGTACAAGACCGCCGACATGCAGCGCCAGCACGACCTGTTGAACCGGGTGGCCGAGCTGATCGACACGGGCGTGCTGCAGACCACGCTGGGCGAGCATTTCGGTCGCATTGACGCGGCCAACCTGCGGCGCGCCCACGCACTGCTGGAGAGCCACCGTGCCAAGGGCAAGATCGTGCTGGAAGGCTGGTAACACCGGCTGTTCCCGCGCCCTTGGGGTCAGATCCCTTCTCCGGGAAAGGGATCTGACCCCTGCCTCAGGCCACACCATTGTCGACGTGGGCGGTGAAACCCGGCTGCTGCCGCAGGCGTTCGAACCACGCCGCGAGGTGTGGCAGCACGGGCTTGTTGCCAGGCGTGCTGCGCCAGCGTTGGGTCGACAGCCCGAGCACGATGTCGGCCAGGGTGAAGGAGTCGCCCGCCACATAGCCATCGGTAGCGGCCAGCTGTGCATCAAGGACAGCCATCAGCCGATTCCACTGCGCCAGGCTGGCCTCGGCGCGGGTATCGTCCGGATAGTCCGGGTGCTGCCGCACGCGCGCCATGAACACGTGCCGCCAGGCGCTGTTGAGGTCGCTGGCCTGCCAGTCCATCCACTGCTCGACCCGGGCGCGGCCCTGCGCCGAGCCAGGCAGCAGGTCGTCACGGCCAGCGCGTACGGCCAGGTAGCGGCAGATGCTGTTGGACTCCCACAGCACGAAGTCGCCATCGCGCAGGACCGGCACCTGACGGTTCGGATTCAGTGTGGCCAGCAGGTCCGCCGACGGTCCTGGCTCGTGGTGAAGTGGCAGGTCGAGCCCGACGCACAGCCACAGCACCTTGCGCACGTTGATGGAGGTGGGCTTTCCGTAAAGAGCGAGCATGGTCCTGACGCAGCAGCTGAGACTCGGCCAGCCTACACTTGCCCCATGCAAACCGAATATCTTCTCATTGGCGGCCTGCTATTGGCCGTGCTCATCCTGCAGCTGGTCGCCCTGCTGCGCCGCCCGCCGCATGACCGCCTGGAACAGGCGGTGCGCGAGGAGGCGCGGGCCGGGCGCAGCGAGCTGCGCGAACAACTCGATGGCTTCGCCCGCGCGCTGACCGATCTGTCCACCCGCACCGACCAGCGCCTGGACCTGCTGCGCGAAGCGCTGGGCGAAGATGCCCGAAAGGCGCGCGCCGAAGCGGCCGAGAGCCAGCAGCGCGGCGCGGCGTTGATGGGACAGCGGCTGCAGGAACTGCGCGGCCAGCTGGAAACCTTCGGCCAGCAGCAGGAAGCCCGCATCCATGCGTTTGGCCAGCAGCTGCAGGAGCTCATCGGGCGTACCGATACCCAGCTTGGCGCGCTGCGGCAGACCCTGGTGGACGATGCACGCAAGGGCCGCGAGGAGGGCGCGCAGTCGCAGCAGCGCCTGACCGAGAACCTGGGCCTGCGCCTGCAGGAACTGACCCAGCGCAACGAGCAGCGCATCGCGGAGATGCGCACGACGCTGGAAGAGCAGCTGCGCGCGCTGCAGAGCGACAATGCGCAGAAGCTGGAGCAGATGCGCGTGACGGTGGATGAGAAGTTGCAGTCCACCCTGGAAACACGCCTTGGCCAGTCCTTCAAGTTGGTCTCGGAGCGTCTGGAACAGGTGCAGCGTGGCCTCGGCGAGATGCAGCAGCTGGCCACCGGCGTGGGCGACCTCAAGCGCGTGCTGACCAACGTCAAGACGCGCGGCAGCTGGGGTGAAGTACAGCTGGAGAACATCCTCGAGCAGACCCTGATCCAGGAGCAGTACGCGCGCGGGGTGAAGGTACGCCCGGATAGTGGCGAAATGGTCGACATCGCCGTGCGCCTGCCGGGCCGCAGCAGCGATGACACGCCGGTGTGGCTGCCGATCGACTCCAAGTTCCCACGCGAAGACTACGAGCGCCTGCTGGACGCACAGGAGCAGGGTGACGCCGAACTGGTACGCGTGCAGGGTGCGCAGCTGGAGCGTGCGGTGAAGGTGCAGGCCAAGTCGATCTGCGAGAAGTACATCGTGCCGCCGCACACCACCGACTTCGCGGTGATGTTCCTGCCTACCGAAGGCCTGTATGCCGAGGTGATCCGGCGCCCAGGGCTGGTCGATCTGCTGCAGCGCGACCACCGCGTGGTGGTCGCCGGGCCGACCACGATCACCGCACTGCTCAACAGCCTGCAGATGGGTTTCCGCACGCTGGCCATCGAGAAGCGGTCCAGCGAGGTGTGGAGCCTGCTGGGTGCGGTGAAGACCGAGTTCGGCAAGTTCGGCGATGTGCTGGACAACGTGAAGGCCAAGCTGGACCAGGCCAGCAAGCAGATCGACCAGACCGGGGTGCGCACCCGCGCGATCGCCCGCAAGCTGAGGGATGTTGAGTCGCTGCCGGTTGAGCAGAGCCGCCAGTTGCTGCCGGACGCGCTGCCAGCAGAGGAAGGCAGTGACAGCGACGAGACCTGAGCCACGCTGACACGCCGCCTGCATCGCCGATGCGTATGCTGGCGGCCTGTCCGCTTCGATCAGGTATCGTCATGCGCCTGCGCCGCTTCACCAGCCTTGTCCTGACCGTGCTGCTTGCCGCCTGCAGCAGTGCACCACCGGCCGCCGATACGGTGGCGGCAGCCGCCGCAGCCACCAGCCCTGAAGCGGCCGAGGCGTACCGCGAAGCGCGCGACGTCGACTGCCAGGCCGCCGGCGGCACCCTGCAGCGGCTGGGCCGCCTGCAGCGCGAGCAGTGCGTGATTCCCTATGCCGACGCCGGCAAGGCCTGCAGCCGCAGGAGCGACTGCACAGGCCAGTGCCTGGCCGGTCCCGAGGTGGCTGCTGGCAGTGCCGCCACCGGTACCTGCCAGCGCGATGTGCGCCAGAACTTCGGCTGCCGCCAGCGCATTGATGACGGCAAGGCGCAGGGCACGATCTGCGTGGACTGATCGTAGTGCCGGCCGCTGGCCGGCAGCCGCGTGAACCCTTGCGAACGGTCGCACGATTGCCGGCCAGCGGCCGGCACTACCGCCATCGCGCGGCGCTATGCTGGTGGGCCATTCCCCGTTGTTGCCGGAGCCCCCGCGTGAGCACCCCGATCCAGGACATTTCCCTCACCACCATCGACGGCCAGCCGTCCTCGCTTGCCGACTACCAAGGCAAGGTACTGCTGCTGGTCAACGTCGCCTCCAAGTGCGGCCTGACACCGCAGTACGAAGGCCTGCAGGCGCTGTATGCGGAAAAGCACGCGCAGGGTCTGGAAGTACTGGGCTTCCCTGCCAACAACTTCCTCGGCCAGGAGCCGGGCAGCGAGGCGGAAATCCAGCAGTTCTGCCAGCTCACCTACGACGTCAGCTTCCCGATGTTCTCCAAGATCAGCGTGGCCGGTGACGACGCCCACCCGCTGTATCAGCAGCTGACCGCCGCGCAGCCGCAGTCGATCGGCGAAGGCCCGCTGCGCGAGCGCCTCGCCAGCAAGGAAATCCCGATCCACCCGGCGCCGGCGGTGCTGTGGAACTTCGAGAAGTTCCTGGTTGGCCGCGACGGCAAGGTCATCGCGCGCTTTGCCCCGGACGTGGCCGCCGATGATGCGCGCCTGCGCGAGGCCATCGAGGCCGCGCTGGCGGCCTGATCGGTCGGGGTCGGATCCCTTTCCATGGGAAAGGGCTCCGACCCCATCCAGGGCCACAAAAGAAAAACCCCGCCGAGGCGGGGTTTTTCATGTGCCGCTGAAAGGACTCAGTGCGTCCACTGCGGCATCGGCATCGCATCGACCGGGATCGGCGAATTGGCGTCGTCGTGGCCACGGTCACGCTTGCTGCGCAGATCGTTCTCGATCTGGTAGTTGCGGCGCTGCATCCACGCATCGCGGACCAGCGAGTACTCGTCCACGGCGGTGTCGCGCAGGTCGTCGATCGCCAGCAGCTGCGCGCGGGTATCGACCAGCTGCAGGCCCTGCAGGCCGATGCGGACCTTGTCCTCTTCGATGCGGCGGATCGGCGACAGCGGAATGTCACCGGCCAGGCCGAACACATCGCGCACGGTACGCGGGCCGAAGAACGGCAGCTCCACGTAGCGCGAACGCCGCCAGCCCCAGGCACCCAGGGTCTGGCCGAAGTCTTCATTGCGACGCGGCACCATCGCCTTGCTGGCCGGATCGAACAGGCCGCCGATACCCAGCGTGCTGTTCATCAGGAAGCGGCCGAGGCTGTCCCACGCATCGGCACCGCGGCCCTGCAGCAGCTGGTTGGTGATGGTCACCGGCGCGCGCAGGTTGCTGAAGAAGTTGCTGACGCCGGTACGCGCGAAGCGCGGCACCACGTGGGTATAGGCGGTGGCCAGCGGACGGGCGATACCGCGGTCGACCGCGTTGTTGAACGTGTGCACCTTGCGATTGAACGGTTCCCACGGATCGTAGGCCGCCGCGCTGCCGGTGTTGCCGGCACCGCCGTAGAGGGCATCGAAGTCGTCATCACCACCGGGAGCGGTCGCCGCTGCGGCCCTGGCCGCATCGGTGTCGGCGCTGCGGGCTGGTGCGGATGGCGGCGTGGCCGGCGCAGGTGCGGCAACCACGGCTGCTGCTGGCGCGGTATCGACCGTAGCGGAATCGGCGGTGGGGGCGGAGGCTTCGGCGATGGTACTGGCCGGGACCACGGTGCTGGCCGCCGGCGCATCGCTGCGCGCGGGCTTGCCGGCACAGGCGGTGAGGGCGGTGGCCAGGACGATCAGGGGGAGAGTGCGTACGACGTTCATGTCAGCTCGCAGCAGAATTAGCGTTGAAATCCAGGTCGGGCGACAGCCGGTAGGCTGCGCTCAGCTCGTTGTAGCCGGCCGGTGCGCCGGAGACTGCCAGCGGGTGACCGCTCTTGCGCGCACGTGCGGCCAGCTCGGCCAGCAGCGCCAGGCCGGCGCTGTCCACGCGTTCGACCTCACTCAGTTCCAGTCGTGCCAGCTGTGCCGGCAGCGCCTGCAGCTGTGGCCACAGCGCAATCACCGCGGCACGGTCGAGCACCCCACGCAGGCGCAGGGTGTCGCCTTCCAGCAATGCCAGTGCGTTACTTGCCATTGCCCGCGGGCCCGGCCTGCATGCTGCCGCTGTGCAGCTCGGTGGCCACCTGCTTGATGCCCTTCTGGCGCAGCGGGGTGTCGAACTGGTTGCGGAAGGTCTGCACGTAGGAGATGCCTTCGATGTTGACGTCGAAGATCTTCCACTGGCCGTTCACGTTGCGCATCCAGTACTCGACCGGGGTCGGTTCATTGCCGGCGCGGACCAGCTCGGTGCTCACGCGCACGCCGCGGTTGCCCGGCAGCGGGCTCTCACCCTTCAGGCGGAAGCTCGGCTTGCCCTGGATGTTGAGCAGGGTCGAGCCGTAGCGCTGCATCAGGCTGTCAGCCATGGCATCGGCGAACAGCTTGATGTCGGCATCGGAGGCGCCACGGGCGTGCGGGCCCAGCACCAGGCGCGCGGCATAGTCGCGGTCGAAGGTGCGGGTCAGCTCGCTGTCGATGTAGCTGCGCAGGCTGGCCGGGTTGCTGGTGAACTCGCTCTTGCGCTGCTGCAGCGTGGACAGGATGCGGCTGCTGGCATCGATCACCACCTTGCCGGCCTGGCCCTGCGTTGCGGCAGCGGCGGGAGCGGCGGCCTGCGCCTGGGCGAGGAACGGAGTGGCCGCCAGCAGCGCCGAGGCGAGCAGGGCCGGGATCAGTTTCATCTTCATGGTTGCGGTTCCGTTGCAGGCGCCTGCGCGCCATCGTTGGGCTTCTGAGCAGCGCCGCCACCGGCACCGCCACTGAACATGTACTTGCCGACCAGCTGGATCAGGTCCACTGCCGGCTGGGTGAAGACGATCTCGTCGCCGGCCTTCAGCACGTCCGGATCACCGCCCGGCTGCAGACCGATATAGCTCTCGCCGAGCAAACCACTGGTGAAGATGCCAGCCGAGGTGTCTGCCGGCAGGTCCTTGACCTTGCTGTCCATGCGCAGGGTCACGATTGATTCGAACTTCACCGGGTCCAGGTCGATCGAGGCAACCTGGCCGACGGTGACGCCACCGATCTTCACCGGCGCCTGCTTGCGCAGCTGGCCAACCTGGGAGAAGCGCGCTTTCAGGTCATAGCCTTTACTGCCCCAGCTCCAGCGCTGGTTGGTCGAGGCCACGGCCAGCACCATCAGCGAGGCCAGGGCCAGCAGCAGGAAAGCGCCGACGGAGAATTCGAGTCTGGGACCGCGGATGGCCATGTGGATTACCTGATCGAGTCGTTGTGGCCGCGCGCGCCTGCGCACCGCCGGTGGAGGGGTTAGGTGAACAACATTGCCGACAGCACGAAGTTGAACATCAGTACCAGCAGCGAGGCGTTGACCACCGCACGGGTGGTCGCCACCGACGTGCCTTCAATGGTCGGCTCGGCATGGAAACCAACGTAGGCGGCAACCAGCGCGGCAGTGCCGCCGAAGATCGCCGACTTCAGCATTGCCACGCCGAAGTCGTCCCAGAAGTCCACGCTGTTGCGCAGCGCCGACCAGAACACGCCGTTGTCCAGGCCCAGCACGTGCACCGCTTCGAAGTAGCTGGCGCTGATCGCCAGCGAACAGAAGATGCCGGTCAGCAACGGCACGGTCAGCACCGCCGCCCAGAAGCGCGGCGCCACCGCCTTGGCCACCGGGTCGATCGCCATCAGCTCCAGCGCCTTGATCTGGTCGGTGGCACGCATCAGGCCCAGTTCAGCGGCGATCGAGCTGCCGGCGCGGCCAATGAACAGCAGCGCGGTCAGCACCGGTGCCAGCTCGCGGTACAGCGACAGGCCGAGCAGGGTCGACAGTGCGTCAGCCGCACCGAAGGTGGTCAGCGTGCGGTAGCCCTGCAGGGTCAGCACCAGGCCGACGAAGGCACCGCCGACGGCGATGATCGGCAGCGAGCGCGCACCGATCTTGTAGATCTCGCGGGTCAGCTCGGCCAGGAAATCACGCGTCGGCAGCGAACCGCGCAGCACGGTCAGCGAGAACAGGCCGGCGCGGCCAAGCGAGCGGGTGGCTTGGACGAACGGCATCAGGCAACCCTCGCGCGTGGTGCGGCATCGAACGGAATCGGGCCATCGGGCTGGCCGTGCAGGAACTGCCGCAGCAGCGGGTCCTGGCTGGACTGCAGCGCCTCGGGCGTGCCCTGGAACACGATGCCGCCATTGGCGATCGCGATCACCTGGTCGCAGATCGGCAGGGTCTCGTGCACGTGGTGGCTGACGATGATGCTGGTCAGGCCCAGGCTGTGGTTGAGGCGCTGGATCAGGCTCATGATCACCCCCGAGGCGATCGGGTCCAGCCCGGTCAGCGGCTCGTCGTAGATCATCAGCGGCGGGTCCAGCGCCAGTGCACGGGCCAGCGCCACGCGGCGCGCCATGCCACCGGACAGCTCGCGCGGCCAGGCATCGGCGGCGGCCAGCAGGCCTACCGCATGCAGCTTCATCTGCACCAGGCGGCGCAGCACGGCGGTCGGCAGACGGGTGTGCGTGCGCAGCGGCAGGGCGACGTTCTCGGCCACGGTGAGGTCGGTCAGCAGGCCGTTGCCCTGCAGCAGCACGCCCACGCTCTTGCGCATCTCCAGCAGCGCGCCGCTGTCGTGCGGAATCGGCTTGCCGAACAGGGTGACCTCGCCGGCGACCGGGCGCAGTTCGCCGGTCAGCGCCGCCAGCAGGGTCGACTTGCCGCTGCCGGACGGACCGAGCACAGCGGTGATGCTGCCCTTGGGCACCTGCAGCGACACGTCGCGCAGGATCGTGCGCCCGCTCCGGTCGATGCGGACGTTGGATAACTGCACCAGACTGGAGGCGGAAGCCGACATGGGCACCATTAACGTTTTTTAGACATCGAAGGATCGGGCCCGTCGGCTGAACATAAGCAGACTGGACGGTGCAGTATTGTTGCACGACAAGCCCTGGCAGAGGCCGGGACAATCGGCCGGCGTCCCGGAACAATCCGTACCGTTGGCGAGCCAAGCATTGAATACTGCCTGCCGTCCTGCACACTGTGCATGATGAGTGACCCGGGCAGCGATTTCCGCCTCTACCATTCCAACTCCCTGGACGTGCTGGCCGCGCTGCTGGCACGCAACGTGCGTGCGCCGGTACCGGGCCAGCCGCTGCTGGCACCGGAAGTGGTGCTGATCCCGCAGGTGGCAATGCGGCGCTGGCTGCAAGCGACGCTGGCCGCGGAATTCGGCGTCGCCGCCAACCTCGAATTCCTTACCCCGGGCGAGTTCGTGGCCCGCGCACTGAAGGCCAACGTCAGCGGCGAGCAGGACGATCTGGACGCGGCCGGCCTGCACTGGAAGCTGTACCAGACACTGCGTGACCCGGCGTTGCTGGCGCAGCCACCGATGCGCGCGCTGCAGTCCTATCTTGCCGGCGATGACGCATTGAAACCATGGGCGCTGGCCGGCGAGCTGGCCTCGGTGTTCGAGAAGTACCAGGCCTGGCGCCGTGACTGGCTGCTGCGCTGGGCCGCCGGCGCCGATCCGGCCGACCCGCAGGCGATCCTCTGGCGCACCATCACCCGAGGCCACGACTACCGCGCCCGCCGCATCCAGGAGTACCTGGACCGCTTCGAAGGCGCCGGCCAACCCTTGCCGAAGGGCTTGCCACCGCGCATGTCTGCGTTCGCGACGCTCAACATCTCGCCCGACGTGCTGCGGGTGATGGCCACCCAGGCCCGGGTCGGCGAGCTGCACTTCTATATGCCCACTCCGGTGCAGTCGTACTGGGGCGATCTGCAGACCCTGGCCGAGCGCCTGCGCAGCGGCGCGCCCGATCCCTTCGGTGAAGCGGCCGGCGAAAACCGCCTGCTGGAAGCCTGGGGCGCGGCGGGCCGCGACTTCATGGCGGTGCTGGGCAGCTACGAGGTGGTGCATCCGGCCGGCGAGATCGCCGCCTATTCCGATCCGGAGGAGGACACCCGCCCGACCCTGGACGAAGGCGGCCTGTCCGACAGCCTGCTGCATCGCCTGCAGCGTGACCTGTTCCACCGCCGCGCACTGCCCTCCGGCGAGCTGCGTGACGGGCTGCGCAGCGACGACCCCAGCCTGCAGGTACACGCCTGCCACACCCGCCTGCGCGAACTGCAGGTGCTGCACGACCAGCTGCGCAGCCTGCTGCAGGACCCGCGCTTCGACCCGCCGCTGCAGGCGCGCGAGATCGCGGTGCTGGCGCCGGATATCGATCCCTATGTGCCGTACCTGGAAGCGGTGTTCGGCGGTCGCGGCGGCGAGGAGGAGCACATTCCCTATGCGCTGGCCGACAGCAGTCCACTGGCGGGCGAGCCGTTGGCCGATGTGTTCGTGCACCTGCTGGGCCTGCCGGTCTCGCGCTTCGGCTTGAACGAAGTGCTGGACCTGCTGGCGAGTGCACCGCTGGCCGAAGCGGCCGGGCTGGAAGCGGTGGACTTCGACCGCCTGCATGGCTGGTTGCAGCAGGCGGGCGCACGCTGGGGCCTGGATGCGAAGCACCGCAACCAGCACCAGGCACCGGCCGACGACGCCTACACCTGGCAGTTCGCGCTGGATCGCCTGGTGCTCGGTCACGCGACCGGCAGCGAGGCCGACCTGGCCGGCGTGGCGCCGTGGATCGAACTGGAAGGCGGCGCGTTGGACGCGCTGGACCGGCTGCTGCGCCTGCTGCGCGTGCTGGCCATCTACCAGCGCCGCCTGGGCGAACTGCTGACCCCGGCGCAGTGGCGACAGCGCCTGCTGTCGCTGCTGGATGCGCTGCTGCCGAACGCGCCCACCTCGCCCAACAGCCAGCGCGCGCTGGAGCGCCTGCGCAAGCTGCTCAACCAGTTTGCCGACGATGCCGCCAAGGCCGGTTTCGAAGACGGCGTGCCGCCGGACGTGGTGCGTTCGCACTTCGCCGGCGCGCTGGGCGAGGCCGATACGCGCGCACCGCTGCTGACCGGTGGCATCAGCTTCGGCCGCATGGTGCCGATGCGCCTGCTGCCGTTCCGGGTGATCTGCGTGCTCGGTCTGAATGATGGCGATTTCCCGCGCCGCGACCCGGCGGCCGGTCTCAACCAGCTCACCGCCGAGCTGGATACGCCGCGCCGCCGTCCGGGTGACCGCTCCACCCGCGAAGACGATCGTTTCCTGTTCCTGCAGCTGTTCGCTGCCGCGCAGGAGGTGTTCTACCTCAGCTACCTCGGTGCCGATCCGCGCGATGGCAGCGTGCGCGAGCCGTCGGTGCTGGTCAGCGAACTGATCGATACCGCCGCCACGTATCACCTCGATCCGCCTGCGGCAGTCCGTGACTTCACCGTGCGCCACGCACTGCAGCCGTTCTCGCCAGCCGCGTTCGGTGACGGCGACCCACGCCGCTTCAGCTATCGCCGCCAATGGCATCCGGCCGCCGGTCGCCTCACCGGCCAGCGTGGTGGCCTGCAGCCGTGGTTTGATGCCCCCTTGCCGCCGCCGCTCGACGATGCGGTGGAAGACGAAGTCGCACTCGATACCCTGCGCCGCTTCCTGTGCGACCCGGCCGGGCAGTTCCTCGCACAGTCGCTGGGCCTGCGCCTTGCCGACGATGTCGAGGAGGTCGATGACCTGGAACCGCTGGTGCTGTCCTCGCGCGGGCCGGAGAAGCGCAGCGTGCAGGCGGCGGTGGTGCGTGCCACGCTCAGCGGCGATACCGAGCCGTTGTACCCGCGGCTGCGCGCACGCGGCCTGCTGCCTTCGGGTCCATTGGGCGAGCGTCAGTTCGAGGTCGAGCAGTTGAAGACCCGCCCGTATGCCAGTGCGTTGCTGGGCTGGATGCAGGGCGAACCATTGGAAAGCCGTCGCTACGAAGTGGACATCGACGGCGTGCGCCTGCATGGCCGCGTGGCCGATCGGCATCCCGAAGGGCTGGTGCGCCTGCGTGCCGGCACCCTCAATGGCAGTGCAGTGATCCGCCAGGGCCTGGACTGGTTGCTGGCCAACGCCGCGGGTGACGCGCTGCCCCTCGTGCAGTTCCACGATGGCGGTGACGCCGGCCCCGGCCCGCATGTGCTGCCGGCACTGAGTGCTCCCGCTGCACGCGCCGCACTGCGTGCGCTGCTGCAGCTGCGCCAGCGTGGCCTGCGTGAGCCGCTGCGCTTTGCCCCGTACACCGGCTGGGTGCTGTACAACGCGCCGGCAGAAAAACAGCGCAGCGAAGGCTGGAAGCAGTGGCATGGCAGCGACCGCAGCTGGGGCGAATCCAGCAGCGACGCCTGGCAGCTGCTGTTGCGCGGTGCCGACCCGTTTGCCACCGACGCCAGCTATGCCGACCTGCTGCGCAACAGCCAGGTGGTCTTCAGCGCGGTGCGCGAAGGCCGCACTCTCGGCGCCGAAGCGCGCCAGGAGGGCAGCGCATGAACACCGCCATCGCCGGAGACGGCATCAAATCTCTCAGCCGCGATCCCTATCTGGCCCTGCCGCTGGACGGCATCCGCCTCATCGAAGCCAGCGCCGGCACCGGCAAGACCTTCACCCTGGCCACGTTGTTCACCCGCCTGGTGGTGGAGCAGGGCCTGCGCATCGGCCAGATCCTGGCGGTGACCTTCACCGACGCCGCCACCCAGGAACTGCGCAAGCGCATCCGCGAGCGCCTGGCGCTGGCCGCGCGCCTGGTCGATCTGGAACCGGCCGAGGGCGAAGCACCTGACGTGCGATTGACCCGCGAAGTGTTGCAGCGCCATCTACGCGGTGGCACCGAAAGCGCTGCCGCACTGAAACGCCGCCTGCAGGTGGCCGCCGACGAGATCGACCTGGCGTCCATCTTCACCATCCACGGCTTCTGCACCCGCGTGTTGCGCGAGCATGCGCTGGAAAGCGGCCACACCTTTGATCCGCCGGAACTGCTGGCCAGCGATCGTGAACTGCTGGAGGAGCTCGCGGCTGATCTGTGGCGCGTGCATGCCAATGACCCGGCCACGCTGGAGCCGCTGACCTGGCTGTGGTCCAACCCGGACGCGCTGGCCGCCGATCTGCGCGCGTTGCTGGGCGCGCCGCCGCTGCATCCGCTGCCACAGCCGGTGACACTGACCGATCCACACCCGGCCTTGCAGGCCACCGCCGCCGAACTGCAGCAGGCGCTTCGCGAACATGGCGAGCAGTTCTTCATCGACCTCTGCGATGCTGTCGACAACAAGTGGATCAACGGCGTGTCCTACAAGCTGGGCTGGCTGCACCCGCTGGGCCGACAGCTGCTGGCCTGGGCCGGGCGCGGCGACCCGCGCGAGCTGCTGGCCAGCGAGCGCCTGAAGGCACTGCTGCCGGAGGTGCTGGCCGACAAGACCAACAAGAAGTTCCCTGACCACACGCCGTCGTCGCCATTGCAGGCGCCGTTGGCGCGCTATGTCGCGCTGCTGGCCGAACGCGATGCCTGGTTGCGTGGTACCGCGCTGAATTTCCTGCACACGTTTCGCGCCGAAGCCACGCAGCGCCTGCAGGCGCTGAAGCGCACGCGCCGGGTACAGACCTACGACGATCTGATCGATGGCGTAGCGCTCGCCCTGGAAGGCCCGCAGCGGCTGATGCTGGTCAGGCAGCTGCGTGCGCAGTACCGCATCGCGCTGGTCGATGAGTTCCAGGATACCGACGATCGCCAGTGGGGCATCTTCCACACCGTGTTCGGCGATTCGCCGGAGGTTCGCGAGCTCGGCTTGGCGCCGGCGTTGTTCCTGATCGGCGACCCCAAGCAGGCGATCTACGGTTTCCGCGGCGGTGATATCCACACCTACCTGAAGGCCAAGCAGGTGGCGCAGCAGGCGCCGGTGCTGGACCAGAACTTCCGCTCGCGACCGTCTGTGCTGCGCGCGTTGCAGGCGCTGTACGACAACGGTGGCGAAGACGCCTTCCTCGAGCGCGACATCCAGTTCGAGGCGGTGCGGCCCGGTGGCGTGCGCAGCGATGAGGACTACCTGCGCGACGGCCACGCCGCCACGGCGCTCACCCTGCGCGTGCTGCGTAGTGGCGGTGACAAGGCGATGAGTGCGGACGCCTCGCGTGAGGCAGCGACCCAGGCCTGCGTGGCGGCGATTCACCAGATTCTGGTCGAGGCGCGTTCGGGCAGTGCCGTCCTGCGTGGGCAGCCGGTGCGGCCGGGTGACATCGCGGTGCTGGTGCGCTCGCATCGCGAGGCCACGCTGGTGCAACGGGCGCTGGCGGCGGTCGGTATTCCTGCGGTGGCGGCCGGCAAGCAGAGCCTGTTTTCCACCCCTGAAGCGCGCGATCTTCGCGCGCTGCTGCTGGCGCTGCTGCAACCGGCCGACGAAGGCCGCCTGCGTGCGGTGCTGGCCACCGTGCTGCTTGGCCAGCGGGCAAGCGCGATCGCGGCGATGGAGCGCGAGGGCGACCTGCAACGCGAGTTCCAGGCACAGCTGCTGCACTGGCGTGAGCGCTGGCAGCGCGGCGGACCGTTCGCGGTGATCGCCGATGTCTGCGCCGCGCAGGGTGAACGCCTGCTGGCGCTGATCGATGGCGAGCGCCGCCTGACCAATTACCTGCAGCTGGGCGAACTGCTGCAGGAAGCCTCGGCGCAGGCGCTGGGCATGCATGGCCTGCTGGACTGGCTGCAGGGGCAGATGGCCAGCGCCGACCAGGATGACGAGCAGCAGCTGCTGCGCCTGGAATCGGATGCGCGCCGCGTGCAGATCATCACCCTGCACAAGAGCAAGGGCCTGGAGTACCCGCTGGTGTTCCTGCCCTTCGTCGGCATCGACGGTGGCGCACCGAACACCGCCTCGCACTGCACGGTGCATGTGGGCGGCGAGCGCCAGCTGCACTGGAAGCTGGACAAGGACGAAGCCTGGGAAGCGGCCAGTGCCCAGCGCGAGCGCGAGCAGCGCGCCGAGGATGCACGCCTGCTGTATGTGGGACTGACCCGTGCCGAGCATGCGCTGTGGATCGCCGTGGGTGATCTGGCCGGGCTCGGCAGGACGCGTCTGGCGCCGCTGCTGGGTGACCTGCAGGCGCTGCGCGCACACGCCGATGTACACATCGATGACAGTGAGGCACCGGCCGCGCTGCCGCAGCTGGCGGCCGAAGTGGAAGGTGACCTTCCGGCGGTGCGTGCCCTGACCCGGCGCGTGCCGCACGACTGGTGGGTGTACAGCTTCACCCAGCTGGCCCACGCAGATGCCGGTGCCGGCAACGATATCGAAGCGGCCGCCACCGAGCTGCCGGCACCGGCCGCCGACGAACCGGCCGGCCCGGAGCTGCCGCTGGAACCGGCGCTGCCCGAACCCGCCGCCGTCGTCGAAGACAGCGCGCCGATCGACCCGCGCTTCATGGGCAGCCGCTTCGGCAATGTGCTGCACGAGGCAATGGAGAACGTCGACTTCGCCGCATGGGGTGACTGGCAGCCAGGCCTGGAAGCCCCTGAGGACCAGGCCGAGGTACTGCGCAAGGCGCTGCACGATGAAGGCTATGCCGACGTCGACCTGGACGATGGCGTGGCGGTGCTGGTGCCGCTGGTGGGCCACACGCTCACCGTGCCGCTACCCGAAGGCGGTGCGCTGCACAGCCTGGGTGAAGGCGAGCGCCGCGCGGAAATCGACTTCCATTTTGCCATCGAACCGACCACGGTGCCGTCGCTGCTGCAGGTCCTTCATGCGCACGGTGTTTCCAGCGCGCGCCGCGGCTTCGGCCAGCGCCGCCGCCTGGAAGGGCTGATGACCGGCATGATCGACCTGACCTATGTGCGCGACGGGCGCTGGTACGTGCTCGACTACAAGTCCAACCGCCTGCCTGGTTACAGCCCGGACCTGCTGGCCATTGCCATGCGCCACAGCGAGTACGACCTGCAGGCGTTGATCTACACCGTGGCCCTGCATCGCTGGCTGCGCTTCCGCCTGGGCGCGGCCTATGACTACGAGCGCGACATGGGCGGCATCCGCTACCTGTTCTGCCGCGGCCTGGATGCTGCCGGTAACGGTGTGCATGTAGACCGCTTCCCGTTGGCGCTGGTGGATGCCCTGGATGCGTTGTTCGCCGGTGGCGAACAGGCCCAGGCAGAACTGGCTGCGCGTGCCCGTGGAGCAAGTGCATGAGCCTGCTGCAGGAGCTGTATCGCAACGGCCAGCTGCGCACTCTCGATCACGCACTGGCGACCAGCCTGCAACGCTTGCGGGAGGACACCCCTGACAGCGTGGCAGTGGCGGCCGCACTCGCCTCGCTGGCGGTGTCGCAGGGCCACGCCGGTTTCGATCCGGCGCAACCGCAGCGACTGCTGGAAGGCGTATCCGAGTGGCCTGCCGCAAAGGACTGGCTGGCACAGTTGCGCGCATCGCCGTGGGTCGCGACGCCGGAGCAGGCCGATGCCATCGCCGAGGATGCGCCGCTGGTGCTGGAAAACGGCCTGCTCTACCTGCGCCGCTACCGCGAGTACGAGCGTCAGCTGGCGGCCGGCCTGCAGCGTATCGGCCGGCATCCGCTGCCGGCGCCGGATATGGCCGCGTTGGCACCGTTGTTCGCGCAGCTGTTCCCGCAGGCATCGGGCAGCGAGGATCACCAGGCACGCGCTGCCGGCGTGACCCTGCGCCATCCGCTGGCGCTGGTCACCGGCGGTCCCGGCACCGGCAAGACCACCACCATCGCGCGCCTGTTGCTGCTGCTGGCCGCACAGGCCCGGCACGCTGGCCAGCCGCTGCCCGAGGTAGCGTTGGCCGCGCCCACCGGGCGCGCCGCCGAGCGCATGGCCGAGAGCCTGCGCGTGGCTGTGCAACGCCTGCAGGAACAAGGACTGGACCCGGCGCTGTGCGCGGCACTGCCCAGTACCGGCACCACCCTGCATCGCCTGCTCGGGGTGATCCCCGATTCACCGCGCTTCCGCCACCACGCCGACAATCCGCTGCCGGTGGACGTGGTGGTGGTCGACGAGGCCTCGATGATCGATCTGCCGATGATGGCCAAGCTGGTCGACGCGATCGCCAGCGGCACCCGGCTGATCCTGCTCGGCGATCCCGATCAGTTGCCCTCGGTCGAGGCCGGTGATGTGCTCAGCGCGATCCTGCGTGCCAGCGGTGATGGCATCGGCACCCACGCCGATGATGCGCAGGCGCTGCATGGTCTGCTGGCGCCGGCCACGCTGCAGCCGCAGGCGGCACCACGCGCCTTCGCTGGCCGCCGCGTGCAGTTGCAGCGGGGTTACCGGCAGAGCAATGCCCTGGACCTGGCACCGCTGGCGCATGCCGTGCGCGAGGGCGACAGCACCGTCGCATTGCAGCTGCTGCGCGGCGGTGCATTGGCTGGCGTGCATTTCCACGAAGGCGAAGCCGATCCACTGCGTGGCCAGCGCGAGCACCTGCTCGGCCACTGGCGCGCACTGGCTGAGGCCGCCGACCCGGTACACGCCCTGCAGCAGGCCGGGCGCCTGCGCGTGCTGACCGCGCTGCGCGAAGGCCCGCAGGGTGCGCGCGGCCTCAACAGCCGCATCGAACAGCTGCTGGCCGGCAACACCCCGGGCTACTTCCAGGGTCGCCTGCTGCTGGTCATCGAGAACAGCTATCGGCACCGCCTGTTCAACGGCGATATCGGCATCTGCCTGCGCGATGGCAGTGGTGCGATGGTGGCCTGGTTCCCTGGCGACAGCGTCGACCAGCCGCGCGCCTTCCATCCGGCCGCGCTACCTGCGCACGAAAGCGCCTTTGCGATGACCGTGCACAAGGCACAGGGCTCTGAGTTCGATGAAGTGTGGTTGCAGCTGCCGCGCCAGGACAGCCGCGTGCTGTCGCGCGAACTGGTCTACACCGGCCTGACCCGCGCCCGCCAGATGCTGCATGTGGCAGGCAGCGCCGATGTGCTGCAGGCTGCGTTGAAACGCCACGCCAGCCGGTTGGGTGGCCTGGCCTGGCGGCTGGGCGTGGAAGCGGTGGCCGAAGCACCGGCGCGCATCGAACAGCCTACGGTGCAGGGCAGGTTGTTCTGAACGGGGGTCGGATCCCGTTCCCATCGGGAACGGGCTCTGACCCCTTCACCTGATCGCCAGCCAGAAGCAGTCGAGCATGGCTCGACTCCACAACAGCGTACTTCGATCATTCCGACGTTCATCCACGCATGCCGTGGATCTACCGTGTCGACCAAGGTCGACACCCACCAGAGCAGAACGCCGTGCCGGCAGATCGCAGGAAACTGTCGAAGGCGGGGTGGGTCCGGTTGAGGGGGCGTGAGCCGCATGGGCCCGAGGCATGCCTCGGGCGGGTTGGGCAGGACGCCCAACCCCGGTCTTGCCGTGTGCGCAGGACAGCGCACACGAGCAAGCGGCGACCGAGCTTACATGGACGTACTTGCAGCGTCCCCCGCAACCGGACCCACCCCCGCCATCCCACGGATTGCAGGGCTTTGACGTTGACGTTGATTCGGCAGGTGCAGGGCGCAGCCCTGCCGCCACGTTCATTCCGCGATCAGGACCAGGCCATCGGGGAAGACGATCGCCGCTTCATCGGCGCTCACATCAAAGAAGCCCACGCCGTGCTTCTCGGCCAGGTCCTGCACGCGGCCATGCGCGCGCTCGGCCACCGAATAGGCGAACGCGCCGTAGATCACCTGACTACCGATGCTGTACTCGGTCACCTCGGCACGATCGTCATCGTCGTTGCTCAGCGGTCCGTTCAACGGCGGGAAGTCCTGCGCCATTTCCGCGAACCACGCCTGCAGCGCCGTGCTGCTGACTGCCGGGTCGTCGTACTCGTGGCGCTCGTTCCACTGCGTCTGCTTCTCGAACCAGGCGATGAAGGCCGCCGCCTCGCGCGGGGCCGCACTGGCCTCGAACACCATCATGTCGTAACTCATTGGAGCTTCCTGTGCTGAGCGGGGGTCAGAGCCTTCACCGGGGGCGAAGGATCCGACCCCTGCGCGGAGTCTATGGACGCACAGGGTATCGCGCTACGGCTGCGTCGCCGCACTCATCGCCAACCCCGGCGCCAGTGCCTTGGCCTCCGGGAACAGCGCGAAGCGCAGGCCGATCAGGCCCATCAGCGCTTCATCGCGGGCCTTGCACGCGGCCACACTGCCGACCCGGCCCAGCGAGGTATCCAGCCGCTCGCGCAGCGCCTCGGCCGCCACAATCGGTTTGCGCGCAGCGATCTGCCGGCGGTAGTGCACGCCGATCTCTTCCAGGATGTGCTCGACCGCTTCGCGGCTGCGCTCGGGCAGTTCCAGCCGAGCGCGACGCAGCTGCAGGATGTTCAGGCCGATGCGCGCCTCGTTGAGCATGTCCACCGAGGCGATGTCGCTGCCCTCGGGCGTCGCTGCCAGGCGCGGTGCGAGCAGGCCCAGCAGGTCGAGCATGCGTGCGGCGAAGCGCTGGCGGTCCTGCTGGCCACGGCCTTCGGCGGCCTCGGCCAGCGTGGTCCAGCCTTGCCGCACCAGCCGGCGTGCGGTCCACTCGGCACCCACCGAACGGAACAGGCGGGTCATCACCACCGCAAAGCCAATGCCGATGAACATCGCGATGGACGAGTTGAGGAACGTCTGGATGTTGGCGCTGTAGGTGTTCTGCAAGCTCAGCAGCGCGGCCAGGTTCACTGTCAGCGGCAGCGCGAACAACGCGCTCTTGGGGTGGTGCAGCATCAGCCCCAGCGGCAGGAACGCCACCGCCAGCACCAGTGCCAGCAGGCCAAAGTCGTGCACGGCCGGGAACACGCCGAACAGGTACACGCCGGCCACCACCGAGGCGACCATCGCCCACACCAGGAACGACACCATGCTCGGTGCCGGGTCGTCCTGCGCGGCGAAGAACGCGGCGGTCACTGCGGCCATCATCGCGCCGTTGCCGCCGCCTTCCCATCCCAGCGCGATCCACAGCACGCAGTAGCTCATCAGCGCCACGCCGGCACTGAGCGCGGAGAACAGCGCCATGCCGTAGTCGACGTGCTTGTCGGCGGCCACGCGTTCGGTGCGGATGCGGTAGTGCGCGCGGTCCAGCGGCGCGGTGCCGTGGTCGATGGCGTGCTGCAGGGTGCGGCAGTCCTGCCACAGGTCCACCAGTTCTTCCAGGCGCAGCAGCAGGCTGGCCAGCTGCAGGTGCTGCAGGTCGCGGTCCACCTGCGGCTTCAGCGCACTGATGCGCGCGCGCAGGCGGGCGTACTCGCTGGCATTGGTGGGTCCGTCCAGCCAGTCATGGATGTCGTCGACCAGTGCCGGCAGCCCTTCGGGCAGGGATTGGCCGTCGCTGCGCAGCGCACTCAGGCGGTCGGCGATCGACGACAGCACCGGCAACAGCAGCAGCATGCGCTCGCGCAGGCGCTCCATCGACACCGCCGAACCGGCATGGCGTGGATCATCGCGGCGCAGGAACTCGATCAGCGCCTCGAACTGCACCAGGTCGGCAGCCAACCGGTTGCGTGGCGCGTGCGCGCGGCCACGTTCAAGAATCTGCCGGCACCACTGCGCGGCGTCCTCCATCCAGGTGCCGATGCGTGCGCGCAGCATCGGCCGCACCGAGGCCGGGAACAGCAGCGAAGCAAACAGCACTGCCACCACCGTGCCGAGGATGATCTCCTCGCTGCGCGCCACCACCGTGTCGAAGATGGTTTCCGGCGAGGTGACTGCGGGGAAGCCGATGAAGGCGGTGGTGTAGCCGGCCAGCAGGAATGCGTAACCGCGCGGGCCACGGTTGAGCAGGGCCATGAACAGGCAGCCGGCCAGCCAGATCGACATCGCCGCGCTCAGCACCAGCGGCGTTTCCACCAGCGCCGGCAGCACCAGCAGGGTGGCCAGGCCCGCCACCAGCGTACCGACGATGCGGTACACGCCCTTGGCCCGGGTCGGGCCCAGCAGCGGCTGGCTGACGATGTACACCGTGCCCATCGCCCAGTACGGGCGCGACAGGTTGCCGGCCATGGCGATGTACAGCGCGGCCACCGCGGCCAGGTAGGTCTTGATCGAGAACAGCCAGGCCTGGCGGTCGGTCAGCGCGTTCATGGCTTACTTCGCGGCAGTCGTGGCGTTGGGCGCGGCGGCGCTGGCCTGCCAGCCCCCACCCAGTACCAGGAACAGATGGATCTGGTCGCGCGAGACCTGCGCTTCGGCGGCGGCCAGAGTGGCGTCGCTGGTAGCCAGGCTGCGGTCGGCATCCAGGCTGGACAGGTACGGCGTGCGGCCACCCTGGTACAGCCGGCGGTTCTGCTCGGCGGCCAATGCGGCCTGCTCCTGCGCAGTGCGCAGCGACTGCAGCCGGCGCAGGTCCTGCGCGTAGCCATCCAGTGCGGTCTGGGTCTCGCGCAGCGCCTGCAGCACGGTGTGGTCGAACTCGGCCAGCGCCGCATCGGCACCCGCCTCGGCGGCGTGGATGCGTGCGTGGGTACCGGACGACGGCAACGTCCACGAGATCAGTGGGCCGATCGACCACTGCTGGGTCATCGGCGTGCCGAAGTCTTCCAGCAGGCCGGCGGCACCGAGCGAGGCACCCAGGCGGATGTCCGGGTACAGCTCGGCGGTGGCCACGCCAATCCGTGCCGTGGCCGAGGCCAGCTTGCGCTCGGCCTGGCGCACGTCCGGGCGGCGCTGCAGCAGTGCGCGGCCATCACCGACCGGCAGCGGCTGCGCCAGGCTGGGCGCGTGTGCACAGTCGATCACGCCGGCCGGCAGCTGGCCCGGGGTCTGGCCCAGCAGGGCGGCCAGCGAATAAGCGGCCGCTGAGCGCTGCGCATGCAGCGGCGGCAGTGCGGCTTCCAGCAGCGCCACCTGGGCATTGGCGCGGGCCAGTTCCGGCGGCGTGCCACGGCCAGCCGCGATCAGGCGTTCAGTGACCGTGCGGCTGCGCTGCTGCAGCTGCAGCGAATGCTCGGCCACGTGCAGCTCGTGGTTGGCGTGGCAGATCTCCAGGTAGCTGTCGGCCACCTGCGCGACCACGCTGACCTGGGCCAGGTCGCGTGCCGCCGCCACCGACTGTTCGTCGGCGCGCGCCGCTTCGGCGCCGCGCTTGAGCTTGCCGAACAGGTCGAACTGGTAGCTGACCGCGAACTTGCCATCGGCCAGATTGATCACCGGCAGCTCGTGTTCCTGCAGGAATGATTCGGCCGACAGCTGCGCGCGGCTGACCCCGGCCTCGGCCTCGTACTCGAAGCCGCCGGCGTCCAGCGCCTGTTCGTACACCGCTGCGGCACGGCGCAGGTGCGCATCAGCGGCCTTCAGTTCCACATTGTCACGCAGCGCCTGGGTGATCAGGCCGTCCAGCACCGGGTCGTTGTACAGCGACCACCAGCGGTCGGGCAGCGCCTGGTTGGCGGCCACCTGTGGGTTCTGGGTATCGATGAAGGCCGCATTGGCCTGCGGCCGCTTGAACGCAGAGCCTTCCGGCAGCGCGTAATCCGGGCCAACGGTCCTGCATGCGGCCAGGCTGGCCAGCGCGACGATCAGGCCGAGACGGGGCAGGGCGGCGTTCACAGGCCCGCCTGTGTCGGCGCGGTGCCGGCCTTGTCGTTATGCGGGTGGCGGCCGGTGTCCACGGTCACCGTGGCGGTGCGGCCGGCGATCAGTTCCACGCCCTTGGGTACTTCGTCGATGGCGATGCGCACCGGAATGCGCTGCGCCAGCCGCACCCAGTCGAAGGCCGGGGTCACGTTCGGCAGCAGGGTACTGCCGTTGCTGCGATAGCGGTCCTCGATGCCGGCGGCGATACTTTCGACATGGCCACGCAGCGCGGTCGATTCGCCCATCAGGCGGATGTCCACGGCTTGTCCCGGGGCCACGCCGCGCAGGCGGGTTTCCTCGAAGTAGCCATCGATGCGGAACGAGCCGGTATCCAGCAGCGCCAGCACCGGCTTGCCGGCCACCACGTAGTCGCCCACGCGCATGGTGCGGTCGTTGACCCGGCCATCGGCCGGTGCGCGCACTTCGGTGCGGGCCAGGTTGAGTTCGGCCAGGTCGACCGCCGCCTGTGCAGTGGCCAGCGCGGCCTGTGCGGCCTGCAGCTTGGCGCGGCGTACTTCGGCGTCCTCGGCGGCGACCAGGTCCTGCAGGCTGCGGTCACGGCCGATCTCGCGGCGCAGCTGTGCCACCGAGGCCTGGCGCTCGCCCAGGCTGGCCTTGGCCTGCTCCAGCGCGATGCGGTAACGGGCACGGTCGACCACGAACAGCAGGTCACCCTTCTTTACCGCCTGGTTGTCGGCCACCTGCACCGTTTCCACCAGCCCGGATACGTCCGGCGCCACCTGCACCACGTCGGCACCGACATGGGCGTCGCGGGTCCACGGCTCATCCATGTAATAGACCCACAACTGGCGCAGCACCAGCAGAGCGACGATCACGGCTGCGCTGGTGAGCAGCACCGGCAGGGTCTTCTTCACGATCTTGTTCACGATTGCATCCAACGCAGGAGGTGGAACAGCAGGCCAAGCACGATCCCGTACAGGGCCAGGTTGAACAGCGCCGGGTGCCATACATGGCGATAGGCGCCGGCACGCTGCAACAGCGCGTGCAGGCCGCTGTTGACCAGATAGGCCAACAACATCAACCCGAGCAGGGTCGGGACGAACACTCCGTGGAGACTGAATTCACCGGGCATCGGTAGGGGCGAGGTGGGGGAGGGGAGGAACAACGAAACAACGGCAACGGGTAAAAGCCGCTGGCGTCTGCACGGCAGCGGCGGTATTCGGGGGCAGCGGTCTTACGTGATGCGGTCGGCGGCCTCGGCCAGCAGGCGCCATGCCTTCAGCACGGCGTGCAGTTCATCCATGGAAAGCTCGCCGAACACGTCCTGGCGCAGGCCGATCAACTGGTCTTCCAGCTCGCTGACCAGCGCGTGTCCCGCGTCGGTCAGCCACAGCAGGTTGGCGCGGCGGTCGCTGGCGTCGCTCTCGCGGCGGACCAGGTCGCTGGCGCACAGCTTGTCCAGCAGGCGGACCAGGGAAGGACCCTCCATGCCCAGCTGCTGGGCCAGCGCCACCTGGCGGATGCCACCGCCGGAGCGGCCGATCATCAGCAGCGGCATGGTGCAGGCGGTGGAGATGCCGTAGCTGCCGAGCCGGCTGTCGGCCAGGCGCTGCCACTGCCGCCCTGCGTACAGCAGGCCGGAGCTGAGCTGCATCTGCAGCACGGTGCGCTCGTCGAGGGGTCGGTCCATAAGAGATAGATAGGATACTACTAATTTCATTCCTATCAATGGGTTTTTATGAATGGGCGGGTTGTAGTGAGGAAAGCGTTGCGCCTGCTGGTTATCGGTTGGGGTGGCGGAGGGCCGGACGGGGCAGGGCACGCTGCAAGTACGTCCATGTAAGCTCGATCGGCGCATCCATGCGCCTCACGGCCCTGCCCCGCCCGGCCCTCCGCCACCCACCCCACATCCCCCGAGCGCGGTGGGTTGGCTCTTTAAAGGCAAGGGCAGAAGCAGTGCAGACCAACGGTCCGCACCCACCACAGCAGCGGCGCGCCGCTTCCGAAGCCATGAACCCCAGCTTTTGACCCCGCTTTCGGGTGGTCCGGCCGCGCCCGCAGGAAACCGTCAGGGAGGGGGAGAGGGGGCTGCGCAGGACCGTTGGCGCCATGGATGGCGCCATCGAGCCCCCAGGGACGGGTTTACGGCGTGTCCTGCGCAGTCCCCTCTCCCCCTCCAAACCGATAGCAACGACGCGCCAACAACGACCCCCCGATGAACCGTCCCAACAGGACGACCCACCCCCCGGTCGGGTACGATGCTCGCCCCCCGTTCGGGACGCTGTACGCAATGAGCAAGAACAACGAAAAGGCCGCCCCGCAGGGCGGCGTGACCCAGGACCAGGCCGAGGATGCCGTGCGCACCCTGCTGCGCTGGGCCGGTGAGGACCCGTCCCGTGAAGGCCTGCTGGATACCCCCCGCCGCGTCGCCGAAGCCTATGGCGACTGGTTCAGCGGTTACCGCGACGACCCGCGCGCCTACATGGAGCGGACCTTCGAGGAAGTGGCCGGCTATGACGAACTGATCGTCCTGCGCGACATCGAGTACGAAAGCCACTGCGAACACCACATGGCGCCGATCATCGGCCGCGTGCACGTCGGCTACCTGCCGGCCGGCAAGGTGGTTGGCATCAGCAAGCTGGCCCGCGTCGTCGAAGCCTACGCCCGCCGTTTCCAGGTGCAGGAGAAGATGACCGCGCAGATCGCCCAGTGCATCCAGGATGTGCTGCAGCCGATCGGCGTCGGCGTGGTCGTCGAAGGCGCCCACGAATGCATGACCACCCGCGGCATCCACAAGCGCGGCGTCAGCATGGTCACCTCGAAGATGCTGGGCAGCTTCCGTGACGACGCGCGGACCCGCGCCGAGTTCCTGCGCTTCATCGAAGTGGGCGGCAAGCGCTGAGCCGCTTGCCCGCACCCCGCCGGCCGCTGCGGGCCGGCATGCCCACGGCTGCCCGCGCGGCAGCCGTGCGTGGCGGCTCGTCCCTGTCAGCCCAACAGACCTCTTTCGCTGCATGAAGCACCGCGAACGCATCTCCCGTTACCGCCATCTGCGCGAACAGCCCCAGTGGAAGCTGCTCGCCGCCGACCACGCCCCGGAAATCATCGGCCTGCTGCAGGGGCTGCTGATGGACGGCGAGCGCACGCTGTCGTCGTCGGTGCTCAACGAGCGCCTGCAGCGCGCGCTGGACCAGCTCAACGGCGACGAACTGTCGCGCGACCTGCCGCGTACCGCGCAGGCCTACATCGCGCACTGGCTGGCCCAGGGCTGGCTGGAACGCCGCCTGCCCGAAGGCGCCGACCAGGAGCAGTACGAACTGTCGACTGCGGCGCTGCAGGCCATACGCTTCGCCGATGGCCTCGAGCAGGCCCGCGTGGCCGCCACCGAAAGTCGTCTGGCGCTGGTCATCGAACAGCTCTCGCAGCTGGCCGCACAGACCGAATCCGATCCGGACGCGCGCCTGTCCGCGCTGCGCGACGAGCGCGACCGCATCGACGCCGAGATCGCCCGCGTTGGTGCCGGCCGTGTGATCGCGCTGGATGGCAAGCGCGCGCTGGAACGTGCGCGCCAGATCATCGGCCTGGCCGATGAGCTGACCGAAGACTTCCGCCGCGTGCGCGACGACTTCGAGCAGCTCAACCGCGATTTCCGCGAACGCATCATCGACGACGAGGGCGAGCGCGGCGACGTGCTGTCGCAGCTGTTCGAAGGCGTGGATGTGATCGGCGAGAGCGATGCCGGCCGCAGCTTCCAGGCGTTCTGGCGCCTGCTCAACGACGCCGAACAGAGTGCCCAGCTCGATGCTGCACTGGAAGCGGTGCTGGCGCGTGGCTTTGCGCGCCGCCTGGATCGCAACGAACGCAACTTCCTGCGCGGCTTCACCAGCACCATGCTCGAGCGCGGTGGCCAGGTACACGATGTGCTGCAGAACTTCGCGCGCAGCCTGCGCGGCTTCGTGCAGAGCCGTGGCTACCTGGAACAGCGCCGCCTCAACCAGCTGCTGAAGCAGGCGCAGTCCGAAGCGCTGGCGCTGCGCGACGAGTTCCCCGCGCAGCGCGGCATCGGCCGTGACCTGCAGCTGACCACCAGCCGCCTGCGCTCCTGGTCGCAGTGGAGGCTGCACGATCCACGCAGTGCCCAGGTCGATGGCAACGTCGAATACAACGACGCGGCCGCAATCAGCCTGGAGAGCGTCGGCGATCTGGTCGCTTCGTCCGAAATCGACTTCCGCACCCTGCGCCGCGACCTGCACGACCTGCTCGATGCACAGCCGCGGCTCAGCATCGCCCAGGCCTTGTCGCAGCGCGAGGCGCCGCAGGGCCTGGGCAGCGTCATCGGCTACCTGTCGCTGGGCACGCGCTTCGGCAACGTGATCGCCGGCGAGCAGGAGCTTGCCGAATGGCGTGGCGGCGACGGCCAAATCCGTCGCGCCCGCATCCCGCTGGTTTGGTTCACCCAGGAGAGACGCCATGAGCTGGCATGAAGATCCCATCGACGCAGCGCAGGCCGACGTGGCGGAAGACGCCTACGAAGCCGAGCCGGTGGCGGCCGTGGCGCAGCCCCGCCGTGGCAACGACGTGTACTACCTCGGCGATACCGGGCGCCTGCCGCTGGATGCGCGCCGTGCGCTGTGCCAGCTGCTGATCGGCCCCAGCATCGACCAGCTGCGCCACGCCAAGCTGTGGCCGGCGCTGATCCGCAGCGAGGCGGCCATCCGCTCGTCGCTGGCGGACCTGTTCCTGGAACTGGTGCTCGACCGTGACAGCGGCGTGGCGTTCACCCGCCAGGCCGACACCGAAGACGTGGATGCGCCGGTGCTGCTGCGCACCTCGCCGCTGACCTTCATCGATTCGGTGCTGCTGCTACATCTGCGCCAGCAGCTGGCCGAGGCCGATGCGCGCGGCAACCGCGCGGTGGTCGCCGACGCCGAGATGGCCGAAGCGCTGGCCATCTACGAGAAGAACCTGTCCACCGACCGCGCCGGCTTCAACCGCCGCGTCGCCTCGGCGGTGCAGAAGATGAAGGACAACCACATCCTGACCCGCCTCAGCGGCCAGGAAGACCGCCACGAAGTCTCGCCGGCGCTGAAGCTGCTGTTCTCCGCCGAAGACGTGTCCCAGCTTTCGGCGGTCTACCGCCAGCTGCGCGAAACCCCGGCCGCCGAGGCCTGAGAGACCCGACCATCGCATGGCTATCTCCAAGCACACTCCCGCCCTGTTCAACGAAGGCCTGCCGGACCCGCGCCTGCAGCAGTTCCGCATGCGCCGCCTGCAGGTGCACAACTGGGGCACCTTCAACGGCCTGACCGAAGTACCGATCGCCGAGCGCGGCTTCCTGTTCGTCGGCCGTTCCGGCTCGGGCAAGTCGACCCTGCTCGATGCCATGTCCGCGCTGCTGACGCCGCCGGCCATCGTCGACTTCAATGCCGCCGCGCGTGAAGCCGAGCGCAGTGGCCGCGACCGCAATCTGGTGTCCTACGTGCGTGGCGCCTGGGCCGACCAGCAGGACAGCGGCACCGGCGAAATCGCCACCCAGTACCTGCGCAAGGGCGCGACCTGGACCGCACTGGTGCTGGAGTACCGCGCCGGCGATGGCCGCGTGGTCAGCCTGGTGCGCCTGCTGTGGATCTCCGGCAATGGCACCTCGGCCGGCGACGTGCGCAAGCACTACATGATCGCCGAGCGCCCGTTCGACATCGCCAAGGACCTCGGCGGCTTCGACCTGGACCTGCGCAAGCTCAAGCAGAAGCTGTCCGACCTGCATCACTTCGACACCTTCTCCGGCTACGCGGAGCGCTTCCGCGACCTGCTCGGCATCGACAACGAAATGGCGCTGCGCCTGCTGCACAAGACGCAGTCGGCGAAGAACCTGGGCGACCTCAACGTCTTCCTGCGCGACTTCATGCTCGACACGCCGAAGACCTTCGACGCCGCCGAGCGCCTGGTCAGCGACTTCGCCGAGCTGGATGGCGCGCACCAGGCCGTGGTCACCGCGCGCCGCCAGGTGGAAACCCTGCTGCCGGCACGTGCCTACTACAACGATCTGAAGGAAATGCATCGCCAGCGCGGCGACGACGAAGCGCTGAAGCTCGGCGTCGACAGCTTCCGCGAAAGCCGCCGCCAGGCGCTGATCGAAGCGCGCCTGCGCGAGATGGACGTGCGTGACCGTGGCCTGCTCGGCGAAGAGGCCCAGCGCCGCGCCGCGCTCGACAACCACACCGAGCGCCTGGCCGAACTGGAACTGCAGCGCCGCCAGCAGGGCGGTGAACGCATCGAGGAACTGGAACGCGAGCAGGGCCGCGCCGAAGCCGAGCGCGACCGCCGCAAGGCCAAGCGTGACCAGGCCCAGGAAGCCGCACAGCAGCTGCAGGCCGAACTGCCCGGCGATGCTCACGGTTTCGCAGAGCTGGTCGAGCGTGCGCAGAGCGAACTGCAGGACCGCCAGCGTGCCTCGGCGGCACTGGATGATGCGATCAGCGATCGCCTCGGTGGCAAGCGCGATGACGAGCGCCGCTTCGTTGAAGTGCGCAGCGAGCTCGAAGCGATGCAGCGCACGCCCTCCAACATCCCGGCGCCGATGCAGAAGCTGCGCGCGCGCCTGGCCGAGGAGACCGGCATCGCCGAAGCGGCGCTGCCCTTCGTCGGCGAGCTGATCCAGGTCCGCTCGGAAGAGCAGGGCTGGCAGGGCGCCATCGAACGTGTGCTGGGTGGCTTCGCGCTGTCGCTGCTGGTCGATGACAAGCACTACAACGACGTCGCCGAGTGGGTGAACCGCACCCACCTGGGCATGCGCTTCACCTATTACCGGGTGCGCCGCAACGATGATGCGTTCGCGCGCGAGCCGTCGGCGAAGTCGCTGCTGCACAAGCTGGAGCTGCGCGAGCACGTGTTCGAAAGCTGGCTGCGCCGCGAGCTCGGCAAGCGCTTCGATTACGAGTGCGTGGATGCCAAGCAGCTGCGCAACGTCGACCGTGGCATCACCCGCGAAGGCCAGGTCAAGCATCCCGGTGACCGCTTCGAGAAGGACGACCGCAGTGCGGTGGGCGACCGCCGTCGCTGGATCCTTGGCTTCAACAACCACGACAAGGTGGGCGCGTTCGAGCGCGAAGCACAGGAACTGGCCAAGCGCATCGCCAGCTGCGAGACCGACATCGCGCGCCTGCGCGGCCAGCGTGACCGCGACAACGAGCGCCGCCTGGCCTGCCACGAGCTGGTCAGCATCAGCTGGAACGAGATCGACATCGCTGCCCCGCAGCAGCGCCTCAGCGATATCGAAGCGACCCTGCGCGACCTGCGCGAAGGCAATGCCGACCTCGCCAAGCTGGCCAAGCAGATCGACGCCGTGCGCGCCGACATCGAACAATCCCGCCGCACCTATGAAGACGTCCGCGTCGAGCGTGGCCAGCTGGTCAAGGAACGTGATCGCCTCGACCGCGCCCGCCAGCAGAGCCGTGCGCTGGTGCTGCCGAGCCTGGCCCAGGAGCAGGAAGCCGGGCTGGCCGAGCGCCTGCAGGAGCAGGGCCCGCTCAGCCTGGAAACGCTGGAAGCGCACATGCGCCAGGTCAGCAACGCGCTGAACGAGCAGCTGTCGTCCTCGCAGCAGGACCTCAACCGCATCGAGAACCAGCTGATCGGCTGCTTCCGTCGCTTCATCCAGCAGTGGCCGGAGGAATCGGGCGACTTCACCGTGTCGGTGGCCTCGGCCGAGGACTTCCTCGCACGCCTCGAACGCCTGGAGCGCGACGGCCTGCCGCAGCACGAAGAGCGCTTCTTCGATCTGCTGCAGAACCAGAGCAAGAACAACCTGCTGGCCCTGCAGCGCCACAGTGCAGAGGCCCGCAAGTCGATCGGCCAGCGCCTGGACGAAGTGAACGCCAGCCTGGAGCAGGTGCCGTTCAACCGTGGCACGCTGCTGACCATCGAACTGAGCGACCGCCGCCTGCCGGAAGTCGGCGAGTTCCACCTGCAGCTGCGCGAGGTGCTGTCGCAGCAGCAGACCGAACAGCGCGAGCTGGCCGAATCGCAGTTCACCGTGCTGCGCCAGCTGGTCAACCGCCTCGGTTCGCAGGAAGGTGAGGACAAGCGCTGGCGCGAGCTGGTGCTGGACGTGCGCATGCACGTGGAGTTCATCGGCGTCGAGCTCGATGCGGAAACGCGCCAGCAGGTCGAGATCTACCGCAGCGGTGCCGGCAAGTCCGGCGGCCAGCGCCAGAAGCTGGCCACCACCTGCCTGGCTGCGGCACTGCGCTACCAGCTCGGCGGTGCCGACAGCCAGCTGCCCAGCTACGCCGCGGTCGTGCTCGACGAAGCCTTCGACAAGGCCGACAACGAGTTCACCGCACTGGCGATGAACATCTTCGACAACTTCGGCTTCCAGATGGTGGTCGCCACCCCGCTGAAGTCGGTGATGACGCTGGAGCCATTCATCGGCGGTGCCTGCTTCGTCGAGATCAGCGGCCGCCACGACTCCGGCGTGCTGCTGATCGAGTACGACGAAGAAGGCAAGCGCCTGAAGCTGCCCGAGCGCAGCCGCCAGCAGGCCAACGAACCGGAAGAAGCCGAGGCCTGACTTGGCCGATTGAATGGGAATGCCGGCCAGCGGCCGGCACTACCGGGTCATGAACCGCCGATGGGGTAGTGCCGGCCGCTGGCCGGCAGCACCTCGCGCCCAAGCATTCTGTAGAGCCGAGCCATGCTCGGCTGCTCTTCGCGATCGGAAACCGCGTGCCAACCAAGGTTGGCACCCACCAGGTCATAGCGTGGCTTCACGCTCCGCGCAACGTATCCCACGCCATCCGCGCGATCAGCACCACCACCAGCCCCACGAACAGCTTGCGGATGAACGGCGTGCCGCCCTTCAGCGCCAACCGCGTGCCCACCACCGAACCGATGATGTTGGCCGCCGCCATCGGCAGCGCGAACAGCCACAGGATATTGCCGGTCGGCACGAAGAACGAGATCGCTGCAACATTCGTCGCCAGGTTCACCACCTTCGACGCGGCCGACGCACGCAGAAAATCCAGGCCGAAGAAGCGCACGAACAGGAAGATCAGGAAGCTGCCGGTGCCCGGCCCGAAGAAGCCGTCGTAGAAGCCGATTGCCGCACCGATCGCCAGCGCGATCGCCAGTTCCCGGCGACCGATCTCCTGCGGACGATGCAGCGCGCCGAAGTCCTTCTTCCACAGCGTGTAGGCCAGCATCGCGATCAGCAGCACAAGCACCAGTGGGCGCACCGCATCCTTGGGCAGCAGGCTCACCGCGGTGGCCCCGGCGAAGGAGAAGATGAAGGCGGTGCCGGCCGCGAACAGCACCGGCTTCCACGGGAAGCGCACGTTGCGCGCATAGCGCCAGGCCGCCGCACCTGTGCCGAACATCGAACTGAACTTGTTGGTACCAAACAGCATCGCCGGCGTCTGCTGCGGCAGCACCGTGAACAGGCCAGGCAGCTGTACCAGGCCACCGCCACCCACGGCAGCATCCACAAGACCGGCGATGAAGGCGATCACCACCAGCCACCACAACTCAGGGGGAACCAGTTCCAGCACGGCGATCAATCAAGGTGGGGGCGCGACAGCATACGCCTGTCCTGTACCGGCGACCCGTGCCGTACGTGGATCAATCCGTGCAACCCGGCGACAATGCCGATATGAGCCGAAAACCCGCCGATCCCTGCCCCTGTGGCCTTCCCGCCGACTATGCCGCCTGCTGTGGCCGTTTCCATGCCGGTGAAGCCGCGCCGGATGCCGAGCGCCTGATGCGTTCGCGTTACAGCGCCTACGTGCGCGGTCTGGCTGATTACCTGCGCCAGAGCTGGCATCCGGACACGCGTCCGGTCGAGTTGTCGCTGGATGATGCGCCCGGCCAGCGTACCCATTGGCTGGGGCTGACCGTACACGAGCACACCGTCACCGGTACCGACAGCGCCGATGTCCGCTTCACCGCGCGCTATCGCGTCGGCGGCGGCAGCGCGGTCAAGATGACCGAACACAGCCGCTTCCAGCGCATCGACGGCCGCTGGTACTACCTCGACGCGGTCTGAGCCTCAGCCGCCACGCACGGCCAGCACGCGCTGGCCGGCATGTGTGTGCACCTGGTTGCGCCCCCCGTCCTTGGCCACGTACAGCGCCTGGTCGGCGGCCTTGACCACTGCCATTGGCCGCGGATCCACGCGGCTGTCGGCCAGCCCGATGCTCACCGTCACCTGTACCACCTGGCCGCTGCCACCGCGTCCCCGCTGCTGCCGGCCGGCTTCGTCATCGCGGCTGCGGGTGCTGCGGTCGCGCAGCTGCATGCGGGTGTCCTCGATGCTTTGCCGCAATGCTTCCACGGCATCGACGCAGGCCACTGCCGGGCGGTCCAGGAACACCACCGCGAACTCCTCGCCGCCATAGCGGAAAGCACGACCACCATCGCCTACCCGTGCCAGCCGCGAGGCCACCAGGCGCAGCACGTCGTCGCCGGTATCGTGGCCATGGGTGTCGTTGCACGATTTGAAGTGGTCCACGTCCACCATTGCGATGCTGTAGGTGCCGCGTGCCCGCTGCAGGGTCTCGTTGAACGCGCGGCGCCCCGGCAGGCCGGTCAGCTCGTCGCGGAAGGCCATGTGGAAGGACTCCTGCAGCATCGCACCCAGCATCAGCAGCAGGGCGGCGCTGCTCAGCGCCGGCAACAGCACCGGCTGCAGGAATACCCGTGGCAGCATCCACCACAGGCACAGCAGGGCCAGCAGCATTGCCGTGTGCAGTGGCCGCGGATGCCGCCAGGCCTGCCAGCCCAGCGCGGCGGTCGCCAGCAGGAACAGCAGCGCCGGCAGCTGCGCCAGCGCGTTCCAGTCGGCCGGGATCCACGCCCAGTGACGGTTCGACAGCAGATCGTGCATGCCGCGCGGCTGCTGTGTGGCTAGCAGCAGGAAGATCATCACCGCGGTGCCGCTGGCAATACCGCGCAACAGCAGGTCCTGGCGGCTGCGCCCGCGCTCCGGCCACAACGCCAGCCCGGCGAACAACAGCGGCAACCACGCCGAGATGGCGTGGAAGCGCAGCGGCGTCAGCGTGGCGACATGGCCACTGCGCAGGTAGCCAGCGACGTCCTGGTGCAGCAGCGCGAACATCACCGCCACCACCAGCAGCAGGCACAACGTGCGCACCTGGTGGTAGAGCAGGGCCAGACCGGCACCGAGGCAGGCCAGCAGCCACGGCAGGACGCGCTGCGCCGGGCTGGCCACGTCTGCGGTATCCAATGCGGTCCACACCACCACGGCAACCAGCACGGCGGGCAGCACGAACAGGTAATGCGCAGGCTGGCGGAGCGGATGCAGGGGCAAGCAGGAATTCCAGCGCGGTGACGACGCGGCCGCAGCACTGCCGTTAGCGGCGTGCGTGCCTGCATCTTGAATGCGGCAGGCTCAGCCATGTGAACAAAGTGACGCCGAACCATGACATCGCACTCACCGTCCAGCGCCGATGCTGCTCGCATGGACAGCGTACCCGCCGCCGTCGCTGCCCCGCAGCACGATCTTGCCCACCAGTTCGCACGGGTGCGTGCGCGCAGCATGCAGCTGGCCGCGCCGCTCAGTGCCGAGGATGCCATGCTGCAGAGCATGGCCGACGCCAGCCCGAGCAAATGGCACCTGGCCCACACCACCTGGTTCTTTGAACGCTTCGTGCTGGCGGGCTTCGCTGCTGCACCGGCGCATGACCCAGCCTGGGATTACCTGTTCAACAGCTACTACAAGAGCATCGGGCCGGCGCATGCGCGGCCGCAGCGTGGCCTGCTGTCGCGGCCCTCGTTGCAGCAGGTGCGCGACTACCGCCAGCAGATCGATGCACAGGTGCAATCGCGGCTGGCGACAGGCGATCTTGATGAGCAGGCACTGCAGCACCTGCAGTTGGGCCTGCAGCACGAACAGCAGCACCAGGAACTGCTGCTCACCGACATCAAGCATGCGTTGTGGTGCAATCCACTGCAGCCGCCGTATCGCGAAGACCTGCAACCCGCCGCAAGCAGCGCCACTGCGCAGGGCTGGATCGAATCACCCGAGCGCATCGTCACCGTCGGCGCCGCAGCCTGGCCGCAGCACACCGCCTTCGCCTACGACAACGAATCGCCAGCGCATCGCGTGCTGCTCCCCGCGCACGCACTGGCCGAGCGTCCCGTCAGCAATGCCGAGTACCGCGCCTTCATCGACGCCGGCGGCTACCGTGAACCGCGCTGGTGGCTCAGTGAAGGCTGGGCGCTGCGCGAAGCCGAGGGCTGGCAGCACCCGCTGTACTGGGACGACGCCCTGCAGCGCGAGTACACCCTGGGTGGTTGGCGCGAACTGGAACCGAATGCGCCGGTCTGCCACCTCAGCTACTACGAGGCTGATGCCTGCGCCCGCTGGGCCGGCGCGCGCCTGCCCAGCGAGTTCGAATGGGAAGCGGCTGCGACGTCGCAACCGGTCAGCGGCCACTTCGCCGAGGATGACCACCTGCACCCGCAGGCGGGACAGGGCAGCGGACTGCGGCAGCTGTTCGGCGATGTATGGGAATGGACCCAATCGGCCTATGGCGCCTACCCCGGCTTCCGCCCATTTGCTGGAAACCTGGGTGAGTACAACGGCAAGTTCATGTGCGGGCAGTGGGTGCTGCGTGGCGGCAGCTGCGCGACACCCCGCGGCCATGTGCGCGCCAGCTACCGCAACTTCTTCATGCCGCCGGCGCGCTGGCAGTTCTCCGGGCTGCGCCTGGCCAGGGACCTCACATGAGCACCGTGCATGACGCGCTGCAGGCATTGACCGATCTCACCCCCGGGCGGCAGCAGATCCTCTCCGACGTAGTGGCCGGACTCTCACGTACGCCGCGCCAGCTGCCGTCCAAGTACTTCTACGATGCGCGTGGCTCGCGCCTGTTCGAGCAGATCACCCAGACCCCCGAGTACTACCCCACGCGCACCGAGCTGGCCCTGCTGGCGCGTGTGCTGCCGGACATCGCCCGCACCGTGGGCCCGCGCCTGCACGTGGTGGAGCTGGGCAGCGGCAGCGGACGCAAGACCGCGTTGCTGCTGGCCGCACTTCACGACCCGGTGGCCTATACGCCGATTGAAATCTCGCGGGCCGCGCTGCTGTCCAGCATCGATCATCTGGCGCCGGCGTTGCCGGAGGTGGAGATGCTGCCGGTCTGTGCCGATTTCACCCGCCCCGTGGCCGTTCCCATGCCCGAGCGCGAACCCGCGCGACGGCTGCTGTTCTTCCCCGGTTCCACGCTGGGCAACTTTGAAGGCGAAGACGCGGTCGCACTGCTGCGGGCGATGCGCCAGACGATGGGCCGCGACGGCCTGGCCCTGGTCGGCATCGATCTGCACAAGGACCCGGCACTGATCGAAGCGGCCTACAACGACGTGCAGGGCGTCACCGCCGCGTTCACTCTCAACCTGCTGGCCCGGCTCAATCGCGAGATCGGCAGCGACTTCGACCTCGACGGCTTCCACCACCGTGCCTGCTACAGCACCGCGCGGCTGCGCATCGAAACCGATCTGGTCAGCCGCTGGGCGCAGGATGTGCATCTGGACGGCCGCACCTTCCACTTCGCCGCCGACGAACCGATCCGTGTGGAGTACAGCCACAAGTACACCGACGACAGCTTCGAGGCGCTGCTGCAGCAGGCGGGACTGCAGGTCACGCAGCGCTGGAATGCCGACAGTCCCGCCTACGGCCTGCGCCTGCTGCGTGCCATCTAGGGCGGACGGCCAGCCGGTACCCCTTCAGGTTCAGCAGTACCGCTACCCCTAAGATGGCCGTGCAACGGCAACACGGAGGACGCCATGCCCATTCTGACCACCCTCGGCCTGGCGGCCGCTCTCGCCTCGCCGCCCGCGCTGCCTGCAGCACCGGATGCCAGCGTCGATCCGGCCTTCGGCCGCTGCCTGGCGGGCCTGCAGGCCACGGCCGCCAGCCAGGGCATCAGCGCCGACCGCTTCAACGAAATCACTGCCGGGCTCACCCCGGACCCCAGCGTGCTCGGCCTGCTCGACGCGCAGCCGGAATTCACCACGCCGATCTGGGACTACCTGGCTGCGCTGGTCGATCGTCAGCGCGTGGCTGATGGTCGCGCCATGCTGCAGCAGCATCGCGACCTGCTCGATCGGGTGTCGGCGCAGTACGGCGTCGATCCGGCCACCATCGTTGCGGTCTGGGGCGTGGAGAGCGACTACGGCCGCGTGTTCGGCAAGCGCCCGCTGCTGCAGTCGCTGGCCACGCTGTCCTGCGCCGGCCGTCGCCAATCCTTCTTCCGCGGTGAACTGCTGGCACTGCTCAAGCTGATCGACCGTGGAGACCTGCAGGCACAGGGGCTCACCGGTTCCTGGGCCGGTGCCTTCGGGCATACGCAGTTCATGCCCAGTACCTATGCACGCATCGCCGTGGACGGTGATGGCGATGGCCGCCGCGATCTGGTCGGCAGCGTTCCCGATGCGCTGGCGTCCACCGCCAACTACCTCAAGCGCGCCGGGTGGCGCAGCGGAGAGCCGTGGGGCATGGAAGTTCACGTTCCTGCCGGCTTCAACGCCAGCCAGGCCGGGCGCACCCAGCGTCGCGCCCTGGCCGACTGGCGTGCGCAGGGCGTGACCGCGCTGGATGGCAGCGCGTTGGCTCCGGCCAACCTGCCGGCGGATGCGCGCGCCGCCCTGCTGCTGCCGGCCGGCATCAAGGGCCCGGCATTGCTGGTGTTCCGCAACTACGACGCGATCTACAGCTACAACGCCGCTGAAAGCTATGCGCTGGCGATCGCGACGCTGGCTGACCAATTGCGTGGCGGCAACGGGTTGGCCACCGCCTGGCCGACCGACGACCCGGGCCTGGGCCGCGATGAGCGCCGCCAACTGCAGACCCTGCTGCTGGCCCGTGGCCACGACATCGGTGCCGCCGACGGCATGATCGGTACCGCCACCCGTCGCGCGATCCAGACCGAGCAGCAGCGCCTGGGCTGGAGCGAGGTGGACGGCCGCGCCGGCCAGCGCATCCTGCGCACGCTGCAGGAAGAGGCGGCCGCCATCGCACCCGCTGGGCAGAAGGCCTTGCCGGCGACACGTTGACCACGACATCATCGCCGCGGTCTTCAAGGAGCGTCATCGCATGCAGTCGAATCCGGACATCAGCACCGGCCTGTATCACGGCCTGCAGGCCTGGCAGGTGCGAACCGCCAACGCCACGGCGGTCGTCAGTGTGTTTGGTGGCCAGCTGCTGTCGTTCATTCCCGATGGGCAGCCTGATGTACTGTGGCTTTCGCCGACGCGCGCCGAGCTGCCCACGCCCATCCGCGGTGGCGTCCCGGTGTGCTGGCCGTGGTTCGGCCGCCAGGGCCAGAACAATGATGTGCCCGCGCATGGCCTGGTGCGTACCGCGCGCTGGGAGCTTCTGCAGGCCAGCCAGAACGATGACGGTGAGGCCGAGCTGCAGTTGGCACCTGCGCCCTGCACCGATCCCGGCCTGCGCCTGCAGATGCAGTTGCGCATCGGCCGCCAGCTGCGCCAGCAGCTGGTCACCGAGAACACCGGAACCTCGCCGGTGACCTTCACCCAGGCCCTGCACAGCTATTTCCGGGTGGGCGATGCCAACCAGGTCGAGGTCGAGGGCCTTGATGGCCTGCAGTACCTGGACAAGTACGAGGACTATGCGCAGCTGCGCCTGCAACAGGGACCGTGGTCATTGCGCGATCCGCGTGACCCCGGTCGCAGCGATCGCATCTATACCGGTGCCGGCGGCCATTACGTGCTGCGTGATCCCGTACTGCAGCGGCGGATCGGGATCCGCAGCGAAGGCAGCCAGACGCTCGTGGCCTGGAATCCCGGTGCCGAGGCCGCAGCCAGGATGGCCGATGTCGGCGATGGCTGGCACGATTACGTTTGCCTGGAAGTGGCCAACGCAGGCCCGGAGCAGATTACGCTTGCGCCAGGTGCGCGCCATCAGCTGGTGCAGACCCTGGCCAGTACCGCGCTGTAGGCGCCGGCGGTGGTTTCAGTTTGTCGATGCAGGTAGCAAGGATGGAAAACATGCAGGAAGCACAATGGTGGTACGCCAATGGCAGGCAGAGCAGTGGGCCGGTGGATCTGGCCGGTCTTCGCCAGCTGCAGCAGGAAGGGACGGTTACGGCGCGCACGCTGCTCTGGTGCGAAGGCATGCCCTCATGGCGGCCGTTGGCGGAACTGGAGCAGGCGTCCACGCCCATCGAGGTGGCTCCGGTCCCGGATATCGACGCAGCCCCTGCGGTTGAGGGCGTCGCGCCGAGTGTCGGTGATCCGTCCGATCCCTATCGTGCGCCGGTCGCTGCACCGGATGTGGCTGCGGCTGCCGGGCTGGAGGGCGAGATGGCCTTGTACGCCAGCGTGGTCGGCGGCAACTTCCCGATCTATCGCCAGCGCTGGCGGCTGGATCAGGGCATTGCCACGGGCAGTGGCACCTGGCACTGGCCGGCCTTCCTGCTCGGCCTGATCTGGATGATGTACCGCAAGATGTACCGCCTGGCGGCGATGTGGGCTGGCCTGCTGCTGCTGATCAGCGTGGTGGAGACCTTGCTGG
>NZ_CP015612.1:4602500-4605000 GCF_002138415.1 Stenotrophomonas maltophilia | reverse complement strand
TCATCGCGACTTACCAAACCATTGCAAACTCCGAATACCGAGACGGACTGTATGGGAGACACACGGCGGGTGCTAACGTCCGTCGTGAAAAGGGAAACAACCCAGACCCACAGCTAAGGTCCCAAATTCACTGCTAAGTGGAAAACCATGTGGAAAGGCACAGACAGCCAGGAGGTTGGCTTAGAAGCAGCCACCCTTTAAAGAAAGCGTAATAGCTCACTGGTCGAGTCGGTCTGCGGGGAAGATTTAACGGGGCTAAGCAGTGAACCGAAGCTTGGGGTGCATAACTTTGTTATGCGCGGTAGAGGAGCGTTCCGTAAGCCGTTGAAGGTGGATTGAGAAGTCTGCTGGAGGTATCGGAAGTGCGAATGCTGACATGAGTAACGATAATGCGGGTGAAAAACCCGCACGCCGAAAGCCCAAGGTTTCCTTGCGCAACGTTAATCGGCGCAGGGTGAGTCGGCCCCTAAGGCGAGGACGAAAGTCGTAGTCGATGGGAAGCAGGTTAATATTCCTGCACCTCGCGTAAGTGCGATGGAGGGACGGAGAAGGTTAGGTGTACCAGGCGTTGGTTGTCCTGGGGAAAGGCGGTAGGTTTGGATCTTTGGCAAATCCGGGATCCTTTAAGACCGAGCACCGAGACGAGCCTTTAAGGCGAAGTCACTGATACCACGCTTCCAGGAAAAGCTCCTAAGCTTCAGCTTACGCAGACCGTACCGTAAACCGACACAGGTGGGTAGGATGAGAATTCTCAGGCGCTTGAGAGAACTCGGGTGAAGGAACTAGGCAACATGGCACCGTAACTTCGGGAGAAGGTGCACCCTTTTTGGTGGCTCGTGCGAGCTATAGCTGAAGAGGGTCGCAGTAACCAGGCCGCTGCGACTGTTTATCAAAAACACAGCACTCTGCAAACACGAAAGTGGACGTATAGGGTGTGACGCCTGCCCGGTGCTGGAAGGTTAATTGATGGGGTCAGCCGCAAGGCGAAGCTCTTGATCGAAGCCCCAGTAAACGGCGGCCGTAACTATAACGGTCCTAAGGTAGCGAAATTCCTTGTCGGGTAAGTTCCGACCTGCACGAATGGCGTAACGACAGCGGCGCTGTCTCCACCCGAGACTCAGTGAAATTGAAATCGCTGTGAAGATGCAGCGTTCCCGTGGCAAGACGGAAAGACCCCGTGAACCTTTACTATAGCTTTACACTGAACGTTGAGTTCGTCTGTGTAGGATAGGTGGGAGGCTATGAAACCATGGCGCTAGCTGTGGCGGAGCCATCCTTGAAATACCACCCTGTCGTGCTTGACGTTCTAACCTGGGCCCATTATCTGGGTCGGGGACCGTGTATGGTGGGTAGTTTGACTGGGGCGGTCTCCTCCTAAAGAGTAACGGAGGAGCTCGAAGGTACGCTCAGCGCGGTCGGACATCGCGCACTGTGTGCAAAGGCATAAGCGTGCTTGACTGCAAGATCGACGGATCAAGCAGGTAGGAAACTAGGACTTAGTGATCCGGTGGTTCTGTATGGAAGGGCCATCGCTCAACGGATAAAAGGTACTCCGGGGATAACAGGCTGATACCGCCCAAGAGTTCATATCGACGGCGGTGTTTGGCACCTCGATGTCGGCTCATCACATCCTGGGGCTGTAGTCGGTCCCAAGGGTATGGCTGTTCGCCATTTAAAGTGGTACGCGAGCTGGGTTCAGAACGTCGTGAGACAGTTCGGTCCCTATCTGCCATGGGCGTTGGAGATTTGAGAGGGGCTGCTCCTAGTACGAGAGGACCGGAGTGGACGAACCTCTGGTGTTCCGGTTGTCACGCCAGTGGCATTGCCGGGTAGCTATGTTCGGAAGCGATAACCGCTGAAAGCATCTAAGCGGGAAGCGCGCCTCAAGATGAGATCTCCCGGGGCACAAGCCCCCTGAAGGAACCATGTAGACTACGTGGTTGATAGGTCAGGTGTGTAAGTACAGCAATGTATTGAGCTAACTGATACTAATGATCCGTGCGGCTTGACCATATAACCTCAAGTTGCCTTGGCTTTACGACAGCGTCGTAAGAGCATCCAAGTGCACGCTACGTCACAAGAACTATGCGAGGCTGGCGCCTTGTCCCTCCGGGACGAGTGCGACTCTCCAAAAGCCTCCCTGGTGAAATTAGCGCTGTGGAACCACCCGATCCCATCCCGAACTCGGAAGTGAAACGCAGCTGCGCCGATGGTAGTGTGGCTCAAGCCATGCGAGAGTAGGTCATCGCCAGGGTTTACACCCAAAACCCCGCTGCTTGCGCAGCGGGGTTTTCCTTTTTTTGCAGGCACCAGGTTTCGACCTGGACTTGCAGCAACAACTTCACGAAGAGCTTCAAGTTCCTCAAACAAGTTGTTGACAAAGCTGAAAGGCCTGCCATAATAGGCGGCTCGCAACGACGAAAGACCTTCGGGTCCAACGACGAAGCAGCATCGGCAACAACGTCCACCCCGGTGAGGCGGCCTTGAAAAAAGGTGTTGA